>CAYNWR010000233.1:0-5085 GCA_964400915.1 uncultured Burkholderiaceae bacterium | reverse complement strand
CGATCGGGGCGGTTTTCGACCTCGCGCGTGATCCCTGACTCAAACAGCAGCCGCCGCCCACCCCGGCGCCGAGCGGGCGCAAGCTTCGGCGCCGTGCGGGCGAAAGCTTCGGCGCCGTGCGGGCGAAAGCTTCGGCGGTGTGAGAGCGCAGACCTGAAGCGCCGTGCGGGCGCAGATTGAGGCGCTGTGCGAGCGTCGTACAGGCGCCGTGCAGGCAACGTGGCAAAACCGCGCGCTGTCAACCGTGCAGATCGTCGTGGCGGGCGATGTGCAGCAGGCGATCGAGTTCGTCCTTGTGCTGGACCATGTTGCGCCGATGCCAACGGCGCACGACTTCCATCGTGCCCGCCACCAGGATGCCAAAAGCCGTGATCGCGCCAAAGGCCGACAGGCCCATGCCGGTTGCAAACGTGTAGATCGCCCCCAGGGCCAGGATGCAGGCCTGCTCGTTGAAGTTCTGCACCGCGATCGAGCGGCCCGCGCCCATCAGGTTGTGCCCGCGATGCTGCAGCAGGGCGTTCATGGGCACCACCATGAAGCCGCCCAGGGCTCCCAGCAGAATCAGAAAGGGCGCTGCCACCCAGACGTTGTTGATCACGTTCAGCAGCAGCACCAGCACCCCCATGCCGATGCCCAGCACGATGGTGCGGGTGGCCTGGTCGAGCTTCATGCGCATCGACGCCACCACGGCACCGATGGCGGTTCCGATGGCGACCACACCGGTCAAGGCCGAAGCCTGGGTGGTGGTATAGCCCAATGCTGCTGCGCTCCAGGCCAGGATCAGGTAGCGCAGGTTGCTGCTGACGCCCCAGAACAGCGTGGTGGTGGCCAGCGAGATCTGTCCGAGCTTGTCGCGCCACAGGCGGCGGTTGCAATCAAAGAAATCGGGGAGCAGCGCCAACAAGCGCTTGGGCAGTGGCCGCATCTCCACGCCCGTGAGCGGAATGCGGGTGTTGAACCAGGCGGCCAGCAGATACACACCCATCAGGACCGCAATGGCCGCCTCGGGCGCCGTGTCGATGCCGGTTTCGATCCAGGGCAGTTCAATGGCCAGCAACTGAGCGGATATGAAGGTGCCCACCAGTTGCCCACCCAGCAGAATCCCGAGAATGATCGAGGCGATGGTGAAGCCTTCGATCCAGCCGTTGGCCTTGACCAATTGCGACGCGGGCAGCAGTTCGGTGAGGATGCCGTACTTGGCCGGCGAATAGGCTGCGGCACCCAGGCCCACCAGTGCATAGGCGATCAGGGGGTGCACACCCGCCAGCATCAGTCCGCAACCCACGATCTTGATGCTGTTGCTGATCAGCATCACCTGGCCTTTGGGCCGCGAATCGGCAAACGCCCCCAGAAAGGGCGCCAGCACGACATAGAACACCGCGAACATGGGCAGCAAGGCCGCGCGCTGCCATTCGGGCGCGTGCTGGGCGCGCAACAGCTCGACGGCGGCGACAAACAGGGCGTTGTCGGCCAGCGAGCTGTAGAACTGCGCGGCCATGATGGTGTGGAAGCCGCGTTTCATCGGCGGGGGGTTCTCCTCAGACGGTCAAACAGGGGATGTGGCCCCAGTCGACCATGCCCTCAAGGGCATGGCAGCCGCCTTGGCCGCCGGGTGTTCATGTTTGCTGACGTTATAGCATGTGGGGTTGACACTGCCTTGAATTGCCCCCGATGCCACGCCCGATCTGCGCCACCATCCACGTTGACGCGCTGCGCCAGAACCTCGCACGCATGCGCGAGCTGGCCCAGGGCGCGAAACTGTGGGCGGTCGTCAAGGCCGATGCCTACGGTCACGGCATCGAGCGGGCCTTCGAGGGCCTGCGCGCAGCCGACGGTTTTGCCTTGCTCGACCTCGACGAAGCCGAGCGCGTGCGCCGCCTGGGCTGGCGTGGCCCGATCCTGCTGCTGGAGGGCGTCTTCGAGCCGCGCGATCTGGAAACCTGCTCGCGCCTGGATCTGTGGCACGTGGTCCACCACGATGCACAGATCGACCTGCTGGCCGCGCACAAGACCGATGCGGCGCATCACGTGTTCCTGAAGATGAACTCCGGGATGAACCGCCTGGGTTTTGCGCCGCAGCGCTTTCGGGCGGCCTGGACGCGCCTGAACGCACTGCCACAGGTGGGCGAGATCGGTTTGATGACCCATTTCAGCGACGCGGACGGCCCGCGCGGCATCGACCACCAGGTGGCTGCCTTTGTCACCGCCTGCGACGGCCTGCCCGGCGAACGCAGCGTGAGTAACAGCGCCGCCGTGCTGCGCCATGGGCCTCGCCTGATGCCCCACGCCGACTGGGTGCGGCCGGGCATCGCCAGTTATGGGGCATCGCCCGATTTTCCCGAGCACACCGCAACCCATTGGGGCGTGCATCCGGCCATGAGCCTGCGCTCGCGCCTGATCGCGCTGCAGACCCTGGCCGTGGGCGACACTGTGGGCTATGGCTCGAGCTTTGTGGCTGAGCAGCCGACGCGCATCGGCATAGTGGCCTGTGGCTATGCCGACGGGTATCCACGCCACGCCTGCACAGGCACGCCGATTGTTGTCGACGGTGTGCGCACCCGCATCGTTGGCCGGGTGAGCATGGACATGCTCACGGTCGACCTGGAGCCGGTGCTGCGGGCCGGCCGGTCACCTGGCGTCGGCAGCGCGGTGACGCTGTGGGGTTGCGACGCGTCGGGGCAGCTCCTGTCCATCGACGAAGTGGCCCATGCGGCGGGGACGCTGGGTTATGAACTGATGTGTGCGTTGGCCCGGCGGGTGCCCGTCGGCATTGATGACCGTGGCGGCGATGGACGCGCGAGCGCGCCCTCGTTATAAAGCAGCATGGAAAACAAGGCGCATGCCCTGGCTGCCGGTTTGTTCGTGCTGGCGCTCACCATCCTTCTGGCTGCGCTGGCCTATTGGCTCACGCGTGATGTGGGGACGCGCCGCGAATATGAAATCGCCACGCGCGAGGCCATCAGCGGGCTGCAGCCGCAGGCGGCGGTGCGCTATCGTGGGGTCAATGTGGGCAAGGTCACCTCGATCGGCTTTGACCCCGAAAGCCCAGGCCAGGTCCTGCTCACGCTGTCGGTGGACGACAAGGCCCCCATCACCGAGGCGACGTTTGCGGTGCTGGGCTACCAGGGGGTGACCGGCCTGGCCTTCATCGACCTGGACGACGCCGGGCGCCCCGCGCCGCCCTTGAGCAGCACCGATTCGGCGGTGGCGCGCATCCCGCTGAGGCCCGGCCTGCTGGCGCGCCTGGGCAACCGCTTCGAAGGCTTTGGCACCCAGGCCGAAGAGCTGGCAGCGCGCGCCAACCGTCTGCTCACCGAGGACAACCAACGCATCGTGATGCAGTCGGCCGCGCAGGTCGGCGAGGCCGCGTTGGGCGTGCAACGCCTTGCGCGGGATCTGAACACCTTGCTGGACGCGCAGTTCGGGCCCCAACGCATGAGCATTCCGGAACTGGTGCAAAAGACCAGCGCCACCATGCAGGCGCTCGAGTCGGCGTCGGCGCAGCTGACACAAGCGGCCCGGCAGGTTGGCGCAGCTGCCGATTCCGTGGGGGCGTCTGCAAGCGCGGTCGGACAGGCTGCCGAACAGGCCGGTTCGGGCTTGCAGCGCCTTCAGGGCCCGGGCGGCCTGCTGGACCGATTGGAGGTCGGCACCCAAAGTGCCAACGACACCTTGCGCGCGCTGGGACAAGGCACCCTGCCGCGCGTGAACCGCCTGGGCGACGACGTCTCGCGAGCGGCGCGTCAGCTCTCGCGCACCGCCGAAGGTGTGCGCGACAACCCCCAGGTCCTGCTGTGGGGCGCCGGTGCCATCGCGCCAGGTCCCGGCGAACCGGGCTTTTCAGCACCTGCGGCGGCGGCGCCGATCCGACCATGAAACCCTGCTGGAAGCTGCCCGGCGCGCAGCGTCTTCAAGCGCTGGTATCGCGTGTTGTCCTGGTTGGCCTGGTCAGCGGTCTGGTTGCCTGCGCCGGCCTGCCGGACAAGCCCGTGCGCGCGGTCCTGTATGACTTCGGCCCGGGCACCACCGTTCAGGCGCCGCTGGGCCCGTCCGCCGCCTGGGGCGGCCAGGCGCTGGTGCTGGGCGACATCGAGGCGCCCGGCGCCTGGGACCAGACCCGCATGCACTACCGGCTGGCCTACGCCGATGCGCGCGTCCTGCACGCCTATGCCTTTGGCCGCTGGGCCATGCCACCGGCGCAACTGCTGCGCCAGCACCTGCGCGCCGAGCTTGCACGTGGCCGCGCGGTGGTGGCGGCTGTAGACGCGCCCGCACTGACGGCGCAGGCGGAGCACCAGGGCCTTCGTCTGGAGATCCTGGAGTTCTCCCAGGTGTTCGACGCGCCCGATCGCAGCGCGGGACTGGTGCGGCTGCAGGCCACGGCCCTGCGGCTCAAGGCGGGTGCCGAGCAGTTTCAAGGCCAGCGGGTCTTTGAGGCCCGTGCGCCATCGGGCAGCGCCGACGCCGCGGGGGGCGCGCAGGCGTTGGCCACAGCGGCCACGCTGCTCGCGCGCGATCTCGACGCCTGGTTGCGCAGCCTGCCGTGACGCCGCTGCCCGAGCTGCTCGCCGGGCTCGGCCTGGATGTGTTGGGGCCTGTGCAGGATCTGCCCGGCCTGACCCGCCACGAATTGCACGACTGTCCCTTGCTGGAAGGCATGAGCGAAGGCGAGTTGCGGGGGCTGGGCACCGCCATGCTGCAGGCGCACGCACGCGCCGGCCAGGCCCTGATCCACGAGGGCGAACTCGGTGACTGGATGATGCTGGTGCTGCGCGGATCGGTGGACGTGTTCAAGCATGTGGACGGCACCCAGGGCGAGCGCACGGCCCGCCTGGCCGTGGTGCTGCCGGGCGCCACGATCGGTGAGATGTCGATGTTCGACGGGGCGCCGCGCTACGCCAGTTGTGTGGCGCTCACCGATGTCGATGTCGGCGTGCTCAGCCGCCAGCAGATTGCCGACCTGATCGCGGCCTATCCGACGGTTGGCGCCAAGGTGTTGATGCGACTGAACCAGCAGTTGGCCCAGCGCCTGCGCAACACCAGCAACCAGCTGGTTCGGAGTCTAAAAAAACAATAGCATTCCAG
>CAYNWR010000232.1:0-5122 GCA_964400915.1 uncultured Burkholderiaceae bacterium | reverse complement strand
GGGATCGCTCGTTGGCGGAGCCGATCGGCCAAGGCGCTTTGCACACGCGCCAGCAGCGCCTGCCCCAACCGCGACAATGGGCGATGCGCGTTGATGACGCTGTAGATCGGAAAACGCGGGGCACGGGCCAAGGCCCTGAAGACAAGGCCTTCGCTGCGATGCGCGTTGGCTGACAATTCGTCGACAAAGGCCATCCCGGCACCCGCGGCCGCGAGGGCACACGCCGCGTACCCGGAGCGCACTTCCACCGCTGCATGCCGCGCAATACCGTGCTGCTGCAACCAGCTGTTGATCGTGGCGCTTTGTGGCGCATCGGGCCCATACAGCACCAGCCGCTCCCGCAACACCTCGGACAAAACGATCTGTTTCCTGGCTGCCATGGGGTGATCCCTGGGAATGGCACAGACGATGCGCCAACGCCCGATCTCCCGGGTCTGAAGTGCTGGATGCTCGATCGCCGCGCTGGAAAAGCCCAGGTCCGCTTCCTCGGCCACCAGTCGCTTGCCGATCTCGCGCGGCGCGAGCATTTCAAAGGACACACGAACGCGCGGTTGGCCCGCCACCAACGCGGCAATGGCCTGCGGCACCAGCTGCAGTGACACGTTGGAGCTGGCAAGCACACGAAGCGGCGCGTCGGCGCCATAGCGCAAATGCGCGGCGACATCCTGCACCAGCACCACACCACGGTAGACCCGCTCGATCTCTCCATGCAGGGTGTGCGCCTCGGGTGTTGGAAACAGGCGCCCTTTGCGCCGCTCGAACAACGCGACGCCCAGTTGAATTTCCAAATGGCGCACCAGACGGCTGACGCCAGGCTGCGAAACGTGCAGCATGCGTGCGGCATCGGTGATCGATCCAGCGGCCATCACCGCGCGAAAGACCTCGATCTGACGCAGGTTCATCTGCCGAAATGCCAATTGCCACCCATAACTCCATGATATGCCTTGCCGCCATCTCGGTATTTGGCTGCATAGGACCTCCTGACTAGGATGCGGCCTGCCATCGCCAACCGTTTGGAGGTCATATGAAATCCTGGCTCACATCGCTGACCCGCGCCGGTCTGGTTCTCGCCTGTGCCTGGAGCGCTGCGGCACCCGCTCAGACCTTTCCCAATCGGCCCATCTCGCTGGCGGTCGGCTTCGCGCCGGGCGGCTCGGCCGACATCCTTGCCCGCCTGATGAGCCAAAAGCTGGCTGTGTCCCTGGGCCAGCCGGTCGTGGTTGAAAACAAGCCTGGTGCCGGCGGCACCATTGCCGCGGCGGCGGTTGCCAACGCTGTACCCGACGGGCACTCGTTGCTGTTTGTCACCAGCGGCCATGCGGGCAGCGCGGCCCTCTATCCGCGGCTGAGCTACGACCCGCAAAAGAGCTTTGCTCCCATCGCGCGGGTGGGTTCGACGCCCGTTGTGATCGTCGTACCGTCCACTGGGCCCCTGAAATCGCTCGGCGACATGGTCGATGCAGCGCGCAAGGCGCCGGGCAAGCTCAACTACGCCAGCGGCGGGGGTGGCGCCACGACGACGAACCTCACGGCCGAATTCTTCAAGAGCGATGCCAAGGTGCAGATGCAGGCGATCCACTACAAGGGCTCGGGCCCGGCGCTCACGGCCTTGCTGGCCAGCGAAGTGGACATTGGCTTTGACATCCCGTCCAGCGCATTGCCCCATGTGCGCTCGGGCAAGCTTCGGGCACTCGCGGTGACCTCACTGGAACGTTCGTCCGTCTTGCCGGACGTGCCCACAGTGTCTGAGTCTGGGCTGCCCGGCTTCAGCGTGACAGGCTGGTTCGGGTTGATGGCGCCGGCCGGAACACCTTCAGCGGTGCTGGCGCAGATCAACCGCGCCGTCAACGAAGCCTTGCAGCACCCCGATGTGAAGGAGCGCCTGGCCAACCTGGCCGTTGAGGCCGGTGGCGGATCGGCCGAAGACTTTGCACGGCTCATCGAAACGGACACGCGCCGCTATGGCGACGCGATCCGCCGCCTGGGCATCAAGGTCGACTGAGCATGTCCAAGCCCACGACCGCCATTCAAACGGCCGATATCGCCATCGTGGGTGGTGGCGTGGGTGGCATTGCCGCCGCGCTGGCAGGGGTGCGGCTGGGTCGACGCGTCGTGTTGATCGAAGAACTGGACTGGCTGGGTGGTCAACTCACCGCCCAAGGCGTGCCGCCGGACGAACATCCCTGGATCGAGGTGCTCAGCGGCTCCGAAAGCTATGCCGCGTTGCGTCGCGCGATCCGCACCCACTACCGGCGCCACCTGCCCCTGACGTCCGAAGCCCGTGCCCAACTGCGCCTGAATCCGGGCCAGGGCAATGTCGGCACCTTGTGCCACGAGCCCTGGGTGGCCGTGCGCGTGATCGACGCGCTGCTGGCGCCCCATCAGGCCGCGGGATTCTTGACCGTGCTGCGCCGACACCGCGTGGAGACGGTCCACACGCAAGGTGACCGGGTGGCTGCGCTTGACTGGTTGGACCTCGAGTCGGGCCGCACCGGCACCTTGCAGGCAAGCGTTTTCATCGACGCCACCGAAATCGGCGACCTGCTGGCGCTCGCCGGCGTTGAGCATGTCTTTGGCGGCGAGGCCCAGGCCGACACCGGCGAGCCGCATGCCCTGGCCGAGGCCGACCCCTTCGACCAGCAATCCCTGACCTGGTGTTTTGCCTGTGACCACCTGCCCGGCGAAGACCACACCATCGAGCGCCCTTCAGGGTACGAGCGATTTCGCACCCTGCAACTGCCGTGCTGGCCCGGCCCGCAGTTCAGCTGGACGGTGAGTGATTTTGTGACCCACGAACCGCGCGTGCGACCCCTGTTTGTCGGCCCGACCGACACCGAATCGCTGTACGACCTCTGGCACGCGCGGCGCATCGCCTACCGCAAGCACTTCACGCCGGGTGCCTACGCCAGCGACATCACCCTGGCCAACTGGCCGCAGATGGACTATTGGGCCCAGCCAGTGGTCGGTGTGGACGAGGCGGCGCAGGCCGCCGCACTGGATGAGGCGCGCCGCTTCAGCCTGGCTTTTTTCTATTGGATGCAGACCGAAGCCCCGCGCCTGGACGGCGGCATCGGCTACCCAGGTCTGCGCCTGCGCGGCGACGTGCTGGGCACCACGGATGGCCTGGCCAAGCAAGCCTACTACCGCGAAGGGCGACGCATCCGCGCCGAGTTCACGGTGCTGGAACAGCACATCGGTGTGGCTGCGCGTCCCGGATGCGATGGCGCCGAGCGTTTCTCGGACAGCGTGGGCATCGGCGCCTATCGAATCGATCTGCACCCGAGCACGCGCGGACGCAACACGGTCGACATCGACGCTTACCCGTTTCAGATCCCCTTGGGCGCGCTGCTGCCGGTGCGTGTGGACAACCTGCTGCCCGCGTGCAAGAACATCGGCACGACACGCATCACCAACGGCGCCTACCGCGAGCACGCCACCGAGTGGAGCATCGGCGAGGCCGCAGGTGCCCTGGCGGCCGTTTCAGTGGCCTTGGGCGAGCCGGCGCGAGCCATTCGCGCCAAACCAGCGTTGCTGGCGGACTTTCAGCGCACCCTGGAACGCCTGGGCGTGCTGTTGGCCTGGCCTCGATTCGGCGCCCTGACGCCGCTGCATCGAACGGGGTATCGGGTGGACAAGCGATAGCCCCTGCGGTGGCGATGGCGCGGTCAGCTGGTCGCGCTCTCGGCGATGAGCACCTCAGCGGGAATTCCCAGGCTGCTGTGCAAGCGTCGGATCATGCCCAAGGTCAGCGGGCGCTTGCGACTCAACACTTCGTACACGCGGTTGGGTCGGCCGATGATGGGCTCAAGGTCCTTTACTGTGATGCCGCTCTGCTCCATCCGGAACTTGATGGCCTCCACAGGGTCGGGCGCGCCGATCGGAAAATGTCGAGCTTCGTAAGCCTGGACCAGCGTGGTCAAAACATCCAAGCGATCGCCCTTCGGCGTGCCCGGCGCAGGATCGGACGCCATCAAAACCGAGATGTCCGCGAGTGCTACTCGGTAGTCGGCTTCCGTATGGATGGGACGAATTTTCACGGCGACCTCATTCAGTTTGTTTCGATGGTTTGGGCGTTGATCATGTCGTACTGTTGGTGCGTGCCGATGAATTTCACGTAAACGATCTGCAATTTGTAGGCGATAGCCACGACCAGGCGGTATTCATTGCCCCTGATGTTGAACACCACACGTCGGTTCTTCAAGATGCTGGCAGTTCGATACTGTGCCTTGATGTCCGATGGCTGCGCCCATTTGGCCTTGGAAGCTTCCTCAAACCAGGCCTTCAAGGGCTGCTCGGCGTCCGGATGCTGTTTCCAGAATGTCCTCAGGGTGGCGACTGCGATGACTCTCACGCGCCGAGTTTAGTCCCAAAATGGGACTATTGTCTACGATCTAGGCGCATATGACCCTGTCCCCGAAGGCGTGGATCAAGGCTCAAGCACGAGGTAGTCAGCGCTACGGGTTGATTGTGTCTTCGCAGGCTCAGCGAATGAAGCCACATGCCATCGACGTTCCGGTGGAGGTTGACCCCGTGCATTGGTTTCTTGGTCCAAAAGAAGATGTGAGATCGTCGTACTACCTAGAAGACGCAGCGACTGAGTTTCAAGTTCAAGGGCTAGAACTCGATTGGGCTTGTGTGGTGTGGGATGCCGACTTTCGTAAGGCTGGCTCGTCGTGGGATCACTGGTCATTTGTGGGGAATCGCTGGCAGCGCGTGCGCAGCATAGACCGCCAGGCATACTTGAAAAACGCCTACAGGGTTCTGCTCACGCGCGCCCGACAAGGAATGGCGCTTGTTGTCCCGTACGGAGATATCACCGACGCAACGCGCGTACCCAGTCACTACGATGAGACATACGCGTACCTGCGGTCTGTAGGTGTGCCCGTGCTGGAATGACCCGTCGCTGTTTCGATGTCCCTTTTTGCCGAGCAACCGCACGGTGCCAAAATGCACCAATCCGCCCTTCGGAGCTACGCCATGGCCTATCACGACTTCAACATGGACAACCATTGGTTGCCCTTCACGCCCAACCGCCACTTTCGCAAGGAGCCGCGTGTGTTCGTGGCGGCCGACGGCATGCACTTCACCACCCACGATGGACGGCAGGTGATCGATGGCATCT
>CAYNWR010000231.1:0-5144 GCA_964400915.1 uncultured Burkholderiaceae bacterium | reverse complement strand
TGAAGGTGGATCGGTTGGGCGAGGGGCTGGCGTTGCTCAGGCCTTCTTGATTGGCAACACGTTCGATGGGTTCCCGACCGCCACGCGCGAACCCGTGACGTAGAACGCATGCAGATCGTGGGCGAAGCGGTTCAGCCGGTTGGCAAAGGCCTTGTTGCCACGCACCAGTGCGTTGTAGCCCAGCACCGCGGGGATGGCGACCGCCAATCCCAGTGCGGTCATGATCAGGGCCTCGCCGATGGGCCCGGCGACGCGGTCGATGGTGGCCTGGCCGGCAACGCCGATCGACAGCAGCGCGTGATAGATGCCCCAGACGGTGCCGAACAGACCGACAAACGGTGCTGTCGAGCCCACCGACGCCAGCACGGCCAAGCCGTTTTGTGAACGTGCCAGCGCTTCGTCGATGGTGTTGCGCAAGGCCCGCGTCACCCAGTCGCTGACGTCCAGCGCGTCGTGCAGTTGGCGCGACGCCTGGTTGTCGCGTGCCGCCAGCAGGTGCGCCGACGCCTCACGACCGGTTTCAGCGAGTTGGCGAAAGGGGTTGTGGATTTCGGTCCCAAGGCGGTCCATGCCATCGGCCATGTCGCCGGCATGCCAGAACGAGTTGACGCGTCGCGCCTGTTGCGCGTGCAGGCGCAAGTCCAGGGCCTTGAGCGCGATGACGATCCACGAGGCCAGTGACATGGCCAGCAGCAGCAGCAGCACCGCTCGGGATACGGTGTCGCCTTGTGCCCAGACGTTGAGCAGTCCTTGAGTCGAATCCATGATGGGTAGGTTTTGAGGTTGAATCGGTAAGAAAAAAAGGCAGCGTCAGTCCAGCACAAACTGCAGGGGCACGTTGAACCACATGGCCTCGGGCACACCACCGCGCTTGCCCGGTACGTAGCGCCAGCGTTGCACGGTTGACAGCGCGGCCTGGTCGAGCCGGTCAAAGCCGCTGGACGACGCGATCTCGGCCTTTTGGGCGCTGCCGTCAATGCCAATGAGCACCCGCACCACCACACGCCCTTGCTCGCCCAGGCGTCGGCTGATGGCGGGATAGCTGGGCTTGGGGTTTTGCAGGTAGTCGGCGTCGCTGGACGGCAATTCGACCCGTGGCGGGGGGGGTGGCGCAGGCGGCGGGGCAGCCGCCACCACGGGCGCAGCAGCTGGTGCAACGGGCGCAGTGATGGGGGGCAGCGGCGCGGGGGGGGGCGCCACCACGCCCGTGGGCGCGTTGGGTGGGGCGGGGGTCGGGTCGACAACGGCCACGGGCATGGGCGGTGGGGGCAGGGCTTGCGGGATGGGAGCTGGCGCCTGCGGACGGCGCAAGGGCTTCGGCGGCTCGGGTGGCGGCGGTGGCGGTGGCTCGACGCGCGGCTTTGGCGGCTCGATCATCTCGCTGAGGATGGATACGGGCACCACCACCTCCAGCGCACGCCGCAACAGCCCGCTTTGCAGCGCCCACAGCGCACCGCCGTGCAGGATCAGCACGGCAGCCACAATGCCGGTTCGGCGGTCCATTCTTGACAACATTTGAACAATTTCGAGCGGTAGCGAGCGTCAACTATCGATGGTTTGCTATCGAAATAGGAATGTTCGAGGATACACCTTCAGGTGTCCGCCCATTGGCGAAGCAGATTGTGATAGGCGCCGGCCAGGGCCACCGTGTCGGCGCTGTCGCCATGCGCCCGCCGCAGTCGCGTCAGCGCCATGTCCATCTCGAAAAGCAGGCGCCGCTGCTCGGCGGACCGCACCATGCTCTCGATCCAGAAGAAGCTGGCCAGGCGCTCGCCCCGCGTCACGGGGCGCACCTGGTGCACGCTGGTGCCCGGGTACAGCACGGCGTGCCCGGCCGGCAGCTTCACCCGCTGGCTGCCGTAGGTGTCTCGTACCTCCAGTTCGCCGCCATCGTAGCTGTCGGGGTCCGACAGGAAGACGGTGCACGACACGTCGGTGCGCACACGCTGGCCCTGTTCGGTGAAGCGGATCGACCCGTCCACATGGTCGCCATAGAAATTGGTGCTGCCGCTGTAGCGGTTGAAGCGCGGCGGAAACACCTTCTTGGGAAAGGCCGCGGCCAGAAAATCCGGGTGTCGGTCCAAGGCACGCACCACGATGGCGCCCAGGGCGCGCGCCGTGACACAAGCCATGGGCAACTGCTCGTTGTTCTTGGCCTGCACGGCCTGTTCGCCGGTGCCCTGGCGGCCATCGGTCCAGGGCGCGCTGGCCAATTGCTTGCGGGCTTCGCAAACCTCGTCGGCGGTCAGCAGGTCGGCCAGTTCGATCAACATGAAACGCTCGCTCAGATCTTGGCGGTCAGGGTCATCGTCAACACACGGCCGGTGCCGGGGATGTAGTGCCCGCGGTACAGCATGTCGGCATAGGTCTTGTTGGCGACGTTGTTCAGGTTGGTGCGCAAGGTCCAGCCGGGGCTGATCTTGTATTCGGCCATCAGGTCGACGGTGGCAAAGCTGGGCGCTTCCCAGGCGGGAGCCGTGACATCGGCGGGTGACTGGCGGCCCCGGAAGTTGACCGCGGCGCCCACGCGCCACTGCGGGTTGGGAATCCAGGTGTTCCACACCGTTCCGCTGTGGCGCGGGCTCAGGCCGGGGCGGTCACCCACGCGGTTGCCGACCGTGGTGGCGGTCGATGCCGCAGCGTCCACCCGCGCGACGGGCATCCAGGTATAGGACGCAAAAAGCTCCCATTTGGGACTCAGGTAGCCGATGGCATCCACCTCGATGCCCGCGCTGTGGCGCTTGCCGGACAGCAACAGGCGGGTGGCGGCCGTGTCGGGGTCGGTGTTGCGTTCGTTGAGCTTGGTCGTGCGAAACGCCGCCAGCCGGGTGGTGAAGCGCTTGTCGTCGGTCTCAAAGCGGGCGCCGATCTCGAAATTGCTGCTTTTCTCGGGGGGCGTGTTGGCGGACTGGGCGTTATACGAATACGTGTCGCCCGAGGTGTTGAAGGAGGTTCCATACATCACGTGAAAGGATCGCTGTGCGTCCGGCTGATACAGCAAGCCAGCGCGTTGGCTCCATTCGGAGATGTCCTGGCGGTAGTGGGTCACGGTCATCGGCCCGGCGGCGTTGGTGGGAATCGCGTTGCTGGCAAAGCGCCCACGCATGGTGTCGTGCCGCAAGCCCGCCAACACCTTCCAATGGGGGGCCACTTCCACCAGATCCTGTGCGTACAGTCCCAAGGCGCTGGAGGTGAATCGATTGCCCTCGCGCAGCACCCGCGCGCCCTCGTTGATCGAGCCGAAACCGTCGGTTTGTGCGGCCGTGGTGTTGGGCTTGGGCAGATCAATACCACCCTGCGCGGTGCTGCGGGCGGCGTAGACCACTTTTTCCTCGCGCGAGAAATCCATGCCGGCCATCAGATGGTGCTTCCAGCCCCAGGCATTGAACTTGGACGACCAGTCGCTTTGAAGCTGGGTGGTGTCCAGGTCCTGAATTTTCAGCGGCGCGCCGCGCGTGAACACGGTGGACGGCCCAAAATTGCTCAGATCGGGCGCCAGTCCCCCGGGTTGTGCCGTGGCGGCGGCCAAGCGCACGGTGCTGGCGCGCAGATCGCGTTCGAAGCGCCCCTTGCGAAACTGCGTCTTGATTTCCGAATCGCCAGAAAAGCGGTGGGTGTGTGCCAGCGTCAGGATGTCCGCGCCCCCTGCGTTGCGATCACTGGACAGGCCGAAGTAGTCCGTGGGCTTGAGGCTGCCGATGATGGTGTTGGCGGCCGATGTGTCCGTTGATCTGGGCCGGATCCAGGGCAGTCCGTAGTTGATGCCGTTGTCGTTCTTGAGGTGGTACAGACTGACCAGGAACTCGTTGGCCGTGCCGATGCCCGCTCGCCAGGCCACGGCCAACCCGTTCTTGTCGATGCTGGAGCCCGCGCCATTGTTGTCGGCCTTGGTGGCCATGGCGTTGATGCGCAGCGCCGCTTCGTTGCCCAGCGGCAGGTTGAAATCGCCCGTGACGCGCCGGTACCGGTGGCTGCCCAGGGTGGTGGAGATCTCGTGCTCTTGCACCTGCCGCGGCGGCTTGCTCACTTGGTTGACGGCACCGCCCGTGGAGCCACGTCCAAACAGCATCGAGGCCGATCCGCGGATGAGTTCGACCCGGTCGAGGTTGAAGGTGTCACGGTCGTAGAAGGCGGGGTCGCGCAGGCCGTCCAGGTAGATGTCGCCCGTGGTGGCCAGGGAGAAGCCACGCACGCGGATGTCTTCCTCCCCGCCCTCGGCGGCCTGGAACGTGACACCTGACGTTTGGCGCAGCACGTCCTTCACGGTGTCCAGGTTGCGGTCGTCGATGAGCTTTTCGGTCACGACGGTGATCGACTGGGGGATGTCGCGCAACGCCTGGTTTCCCTTGCCGATCGACGTCTGCGTGGCGCGCAGCGCGTCCTTGCCTTCAGGGGCCTGGGCCGCCTCGCGCACGGTGACGGTGCCCAGCGAGCGTTGGGCGGGCGTGGCCGCAGGCGTGGGGCTGGCCGTCTGGGCCCAGGTGTTGCAGCTGGCCGCCAGCATCAGCGCCCCCAGTGGCAGCAGGGTGTGGCCAGCGTCGTGAACGGTGCGCGGTGGCGCGGGTGTGGAAGCGGTCGGGATGGCTTTGGGCATGGCGGGATCCGGGTGAGCGGAGGGGTTGGAGGCTGTGCGGCTGGCGGTGAAATTCAATCCGCCGACAAATTCTAATGCAAATGCGAACGATTCGCAATACTAATGCAATCTGCAAGCTTTCCTGCAGACCCAGCCCCCTGCGCCTGAATTGCCCCGTTTGGGTGGGCCTGGGCGGCCCTTCCCCTCGTGTGTGCTGGCCCTAGTAGATCAGGCGCTCCGGGCGGATTTCCTGCAGGATGGTGGTGGCAATCTCTTCGATGCTCTTGGTGGTGGTGGACAACCACCGGATGCCCGAGCGGCGCATCATGGCTTCGGCTTCGGCCACTTCCATGCGGCAGTTCTCGATCGAGGCGTAACGCGAATTGGGCCGACGCTCATGGCGAATCTCGGCAAGCCGTTCGGGATTGATCGTGAGGCCAAAGATTTTTTCGCGGTGCGGCAACAAGGCGCTGGGCAACTGGCGTCGCTCGAAGTCCTCGGGAATCAGCGGGTAGTTGGAAGCCTTCAAACCGTGCTGCATCGCCAGGTACAGCGACGTCGGCGTCTTGCC
>CAYNWR010000230.1:4708-5180 GCA_964400915.1 uncultured Burkholderiaceae bacterium | reverse complement strand
CGTGGTGCCCGACCCGCTGGAGCGTCAGCGCATCGGCGCCGACAACGCGCTGGCGCTGTATTTCGCTTGACAAGGGCCGGGCCGAATGGCCATGCCAGCTTCTGCAGGCTGACCGACCGGACCCGTCAGGAACAGGAGGACGTTGCCGGCCCTGGCGGCAAACGATCCAGGCAGATTTGCCGCAAGCCCTCTCGGTACATCAACTCGAGAACCCGACGCATTTCGGCGCTGAAGCGCAAGGTCGTCACATTGGCAGCCGAGGTCGGGACGTCAATCGGGCGACCGGGAGCGACCCGATCCAACGCATCGCGCACGACCCGCGCGTACGCGGGATTCGTGGCCATCATGGCCGCTGCCGCCGCCACGGAGTCGCGGTCGCGTTTGTTGAGAAAGCCCATCTCGGGATTCTGGGCCAGCACATCGGTCAATATCGAAACGTCAACTGGCGGCTGCGGCGTCGTTTGCGGTGTGG
>CAYNWR010000230.1:0-4608 GCA_964400915.1 uncultured Burkholderiaceae bacterium | reverse complement strand
TTTGCGGCGTCGTTTGCGGCGTCGTTTGCGGCGTCGTTTGCGGCGTCGTTTGCGGCGTCGTTTGCGGTGTGGTTTGCGGTGTGGTTTGCGGTGGGCGCGTGGTGCTGGACTGGTTGCCCGCCACCGCTGTGTTGCTTGTCGCTGTTCCAGGAACACCGGTGCCCACTGGGCCCGTCTGGCCACTCGCCGAAGGCGCGCCCGACGAACACGCCGAGCCAGCAGCGGACGCCTGAACGCGGCGGCATAGGGCGACCTCGCCCTCGGTCAAGCGCAAGGAAAAGCTCACCACGCTCTCGAGCAGAACCGGATTCTTCTCCGCAACGCCGATGCGATTCATCGATGCAAAGGTTTCTCGGGCCGTGTGGACCCCAACCGCACCGTGCTGACCCGCCTGGGCACAAACATTCAGCACCGGCCGATAGCCGCCGCTGACCGCTTCAAAGCCATAGGAAAGGGTGGTGAGCTTGCTGATCAGGTTGTTGTTGTCGAGCGCGCGACGAAGCTCTTCGCAGTCTTCCATTGGTCCGCTTCGAACCCGCTGGGCCAGTTGCGCACCCGTGCGAATGGCGTCGTAGCGCGCAATGATCTCGGCACCCCGGGCGCGATCCGAATAGTGCCCGTACCCAACGATTGCCAGCGTCGCAAGAATCGCGATCACCGCCACGCCGATCATCAACTCGAGCAAGGTAAAGCCGCGCGCCTCGTTCGACATGGGCCTCATGGTGGAACTCCCGTTTCGGTTTTGGTTGTGCCGTCCGATTGCAGTGTGACTCGCACACCCAGAATGGTCGCGGACAGGGTATAGCTCCCGCCGGCAGGTTCGTATTGAACGACCGAGGCCAGTTCGGAACGCGGAAGGACGTCCGGAAGCTTGCCCGTCTGTCGCCTGGCATCCTCGACAACCGCTCCTGCGGCCTGAACCGCCTGTTCAAGGTCTTGCGCCGTCTGTTGTTCCGTCGGCCCACCCAGGCGGGACCAGCTCACGTGGGCCAGATACATGATGAGCACGAGCAGCGCTGCCCCTCCCAGCAGGCGACGCGTCCTGGAAGCGGTTGTTGTGGACGTCCTCGAGTCCGACCCGGCGGCCTGGACTTCGGCCCGCTGGATCAGGTCCGCAAGCCGATCGGCATCGCTTCTGGAATCCATGGCACCGTCGATCCGGCTCTCAACGTGCCTGCGCACGGCGAATGTGTTCACACAGGTCGGAAGCCTGCACGGGTTTGGCGCAGAGGGTGGCCATCACACCACTGGCCCGCAAGACGTCCTCGCGATGCGCCAGGGACAAAGGGACCAGGACGGCGGCCGGCAGGCGCGCCCACGAGATGTGGCGCCGGTTCTCGCGCAGGATCGCCACAGCCGCCTCGACATCGACGCCGTCGGGCAAGTCGCCCACGACAAAACCGATGTCGGCATCTTGGCTCAAGGCCCGCCGGGCCGACTCGGCATCGGCCACATGCACCAGACGCAGCCCGTCCTCCAACAGGGCCTGATGCAAGGCTTGCGCCAAGGCGCCATCGCCTCCGATCAGGAGCACACCAAAACCGGCAACCGAATGACCGGGGATCGCCTCGATGGACGTCAAGGCCTCGGGCGCCTTGCTGCCATAGTGGGCCGCCAGATCCGTCCAAAAGACCGGGCCGACCGCATCCATCAACTCGCGAACCGTCGTGTCGCCCGATATCACCCGAAGCGACCCGGACGCCGCCAGGGCGCGCAATCCACCTTCCCGGCACGCGGACAGTTCGGACAAGCGCGTCTCGCCAGCACCGACCGCATCGCGCAGCGCCCCGCCCATCTCGATGATGTCGACGATGGGCAGCCGCCCATGAAAACCCGTGTACTCGCAATGCGCGCAACCAACCGCGCGGTGGGACGGGATGTTGCGCGTCACTTCCAGAAAGGCACGTTCTTCGGCCTGCAAGGGCTCTTGAACCGGCACGCGGCAATGCGGACACAAACGGCGGCACAGGCGCTGAGCCGCAACGAGCACCAGGGCGTCTGCCAGGATGGACGCCTGCACGCCCAGATCCAGCAATCGCGGAATGGCCGTCAAGGCATCGGTGGTGTGCAAGGTCGTCAGCACCAGGTGGCCGGTCAGTGCCGCCTGTGTCGCGATTTCTGCCGTTTCGCTGTCGCGGATCTCACCAATGAGAACCACATCCGGATCCTGCCGCAGGATCGAACGCAAGGCGTTGCCAAAGGTCCGATTTGCCTTGTCGTTGACTTCAACCTGGGAAATCCCCGCGATGCGGTACTCCACAGGGTTTTCAACCGTGATGATGTTGATGTCGCTGCGATTGATCTCGTTGAGCATCGCGTACAAGGTCGAGGTCTTGCCCGAACCGGTCGGACCGGTGAAGACGACGAGTCCCGACGGACGGGCCAGCGCGCGACGCAAGGTCTGAAGCGCGGCCAGCGAGAACCCCGCACTCGCCAGTCGATGGGCCTGACTTTGCAGCAGGAAGCGGATGACCAGGCGCTCGCCACCGGACACGGGGAGCGTGGACAGCCGCAGGGCGTAGTCGCGCCCGTCGACAACCAGGGTCATGCGTCCGTCCTGAGGCACCAGCGTCGTCGTCGGATCCATGCTGCCACGCGCCTTGATGTGCCGAATCAGCATCCCGGCCACCGCGTCGGGCAGAACGGTCAGGCGTCGCAGGATTCCGTCCACCCGGATGCGCACCACGGTGGTTCCCAGGTAGGGCTGCACGTGAAGGTCGGACGCTCGGGCCCGCACGGCACGGGTCATCAGTTCGCGCGCCAGGCGCACGATGGCGTTGTCATCCAGTGCGCCTGCGCCCGATGCGGCGCCGAACTGCTGCAGAAAGCCGACCGCTTCGCGCGAGTAGGCCGCCAAGATGGCGTCTTCGATCTGCGAGGGCGGTGCAAGCAGCCAACGAATGGGCTTGTTGACCACGAAGCTCAGGCGTTCCCGCAATTCTTCATCGCCGGGCCGGTGTGTGGCCACTTCCAGGGCACCCGAGCTCCAGCGAACGGGAAGAACCAGCTGCTTCTGGCAGAAGTTGTAGGGCACCAAAGCCAGCACCTCGGCGTCGATGTCCTCGGGCAGCAAAGGCCCGGCGGCGGTCACACCCAGGACTGGCGCCAGGCAGGCGGCCAGCTCGGTCGGGCTCTTGGACAGGATCCGGGCGTACGCTGCCCAGGCCTGGGATTCAACGCCATCGATCTCAAGGGCCCGAACGTCGGCCCGCTCGGGGAACGCATGCGCAATGGCATCGCGCAACGTGGTCACCGGATTTGCAACGGGCTGCATGCAGGGGGTACTGGGGGAATGAACGGGCTTCTCGCCATCATACGGCCCGAGGCTTGCGCGGACCGAGTCACCCGTCTGGATCATTCGCCCACGATGCCCTTGGTGCGGATCACATGGCCCCAGCGCGGAAAGTCCTTGCGCACCAGCTCGCCCATTTCGGCCGGCGTGGACGTGGCCACATCCAGGCCGGCCTTGCCGAACAGCTCGCGCACGTCGGCCAGGCGCAGAATGGCCGATATCTCGTTGTTCAGCCTCGTGACAACAGCGCCCGGCGTCCGCTCGGGCACAAAGAAGCCATACCAGAGATCCACATCCACACCCTGCACGCCCTGCTCGGCGAATGTCGGCACGCCTGGTGCCACCGGGTGCCGCTTGGGACTGCCGACGGCCAACGCGTGAAGGCGGCCTGCGTTCACAAAACCCTGCGCCACGTGCACAGGCAACACACCGACCTGGATCTCGCCCGACAGAAGATCCTGTGTGTAGCCTGCCGTGCCGCGGTAGGGCACATGCAGCATGAACAGGCCGGTCTGCAGCTTGAACAGCTCCATGGCCATGTGATGCGGGGTGCCCACCCCGGGTGAACCAAAATTGACAGCACCCGGCCTCGATTTGGCGCTCGCCACCAGGTCTTTCATTGTCTTGAACTGGGTTTTGGGGTTGGCCACGAGCATCAACGTGCCCCAGGCCGCCAGACCCACGGGCGCGAAATCGCGAACGGCATCGAATGGCACGTTCTTGTAGAGCTGGGCGGCCATCACCATGGTGTTGGCGGTGATCAGCACCGTGTGGCCATCGGCCGGCGCCTTGGCCACGGCGTCGGTGCCCAGGTTGCCGCTGGCCCCCGGCAGGTTCTGCACCACCACGGATTGGCCGACGCGCTCGGCCAGACGGGGTGCCACCGCGCGCGCAATCGTGTCAATGCCCGTGCCGGCCGTGAAGGGCACCACGATGCGCACGGTCTGCTGTGGCCATGCAGGGGCCTGCTGAACCGGCGCCTGCGCCAGCAACTGTGCGCCGGGCCAGCCAACAGCGGCCAGCGCCAGCATCAACGGACGGCGGCGCACGAGCGCGCTCAGGCGGGCCTTGTTGGTGTTGCGGGTGTTCATGGTGCTTGGTCTCCAGTGCGTGATGCAGCCGCCAGCGCGCTCCTGGCAAAACCGGCCACCTGCTGGTAGCTCTCCGAGATCGCGCGCAAGGCTTCGGGGCTGATCAATTCGTCGATGTGGCGGAAAGGCTCGCCACGGGACAGTTCATCCGCCTTCATGATGATGGTGTCCGGTGGTGTGCTGCGGTTGGCCAGCACCACACGGGCCGTGGCCTCGCGGCGCTGG
>CAYNWR010000229.1:0-5191 GCA_964400915.1 uncultured Burkholderiaceae bacterium | reverse complement strand
GGGGGCGACGATGTCGACGCCAGCTTCGGCTTGCACGGCCGCCTGCTGAACCAGCACTGCAACGGTCTCGTCGTTGAGGATGTACCCCGTGTCGTCCAGCAGCCCGTCCTGACCGTGGCTGGTGTAGGGGTCGAGGGCGACGTCGGTCATCACACCCAAATCCGGAAAGCGAGCCTTGAGCGCCCGGACCACGCGCGGCACCAGACCATCGGGGTTCAGGGCCTCACGGCCGGTCGGGTCTTTCAGGCTGGGCTCGATGGCCGGAAACAGCGCCATGACCGGGATGCCCAGTTGCACACAATCTTCGGCAACGGGCAACAGACGGTCAAGCGTCCAGCGCTCGACACCAGGCATCGAGGCCACCGGTTCGCTGCGGCCCTGCCCGTCGATGACAAAGACCGGATAAATCAAATCCGAGGACGCCAGGCGATGCTCCCGCACCAGATCGCGGGTGAATGCATCGCGCCGCAGGCGACGCGGACGCGACGAAGGAAACGGTGGCGGCGAAGGGAAAGTGGACGATGTCATCTTGAAATTCTGCCTGAATGTGTTGGCTTGACGACAATTGCGTCATGCGCAACACCTCAGGAAAACGGGTTCGTCTCAATTTGAAACAACCTCCGGGATTTGATACAGTTGTCAGCGGGCAGCTTGCTGCCCCCCGCTTTTCCTCCCTGAGCGGGAGCCTTGATGTGTGACAGCAAAAAGGCTTTCGAAGCCCGGCCGGAAGCGGCCGGGCTTTTTTTTGGCCGGCACCCGGGCCCGCGCAGTCGGATTCACGCACTAAACTGCAACCAGCATGCTTTGGGTCAAATCGCTGCACATCGTCTTTGTGACCAGTTGGTTCGCTGGGCTTTTCTATTTGCCCCGAATTTTCGTCAACCTCGCGCAAGTGAGTGCCGACTCTCGAAGTGAACGTGACCGGCTTTTGTTGATGGCGCGCAAGCTTCTGCGGTTCATGAACGGCCTGGCCCTGCTGGCGCTGGTGTTGGGTTTGTGGCTTTGGGCGGGATACGGCATTGGCTGGGGTGCCGGGCACGGGTGGATGCATGCCAAATTGGCATTGGTGACCGTGCTGGTGGGCTACCACCACGCATGTGCTCGGTTGCTGCGCCGGTTTGAGCAGGGAACCAACCAGCATGGGCATGTCTGGTTTCGCTGGTTCAACGAACTGCCCGTTCTGATGCTGGTGGCGATCGTTTGCCTGGTGGTGGTCAAACCCTTTCAGGGAGCGTGAACAGAACTTCCGCCTGGCCCTTGTCAGCGCTTTGGGCGCTGCTGATCGTCTATGCCAGCCTGTATCCGTTTTCCGATTGGCGGGTGCAGGGGGTCGCCCCTTGGGCATTTGTGCTGGCTCCGTGGCCGAAGTACTGGACGGGTTTCGACCTCGCCGCCAACATTCTGGGCTATTTGCCATTGGGCTTCTTGCTGGCCCTGGGGATCCTGCGCGGCGGAAACGGCAAGGGTCCGATCATCAAGGCGACCCTGGCAACAGCAAGCTTGTCGTTGGCGTTGGAAGCCCTCCAAACGCTGCTGCCTGCACGTGTGCCGTCCAATCTCGACTGGTTGGCCAACAGCCTGGGTGGCCTTGTTGGGGCCGTCCTGGCGGTCGCGGTACAACACCTGGGGCTGCTGGCGCTCTGGAGCCGGGTTCGCGAACGCTGGTTCGAGTCCGATTCGCGGGGCGCTCTTGTGCTGCTGGCGCTGTGGCCAGTCGCCCTGCTGTTTCCAATGGCCATCACCTTCGGTGTCGGGCAAATTGCGGAGCGCTTCGAGACGGTGCTGGTCGGCTGGTTGGCGGACACCCCCTTTCTCGAGTGGTTGCCCATGCGTGATGTCGAGCGGCAGCCCCTGTCGCTCTCGATGCAGGTCTGGTGTGTGGCGCTCGGTGCGTGCACGCCCATGTTGTTGGCCTTTGGTGCCATCGGATCGCGGCGCCGGCGGCTGGCCTCTGCCCTGCTGGTGATGGGTGTCGGCATTGGCATGACCGTGTTGAGCGCGGCATTGAGTTGGGGCCCCCAACATGGCCTGGCAGCCTTTGGTGCGACGGCGCGGCGCGGCTGCCTGCTTGCCTTGGTCCTGATCTTGCCGTGCGTTTTTTGCAGTCGGCGTTTGTGCTCCGCATTGGGCCTGATCGTGGTCGTTACGCAATTGTCCATCCTCAACCAGTCGCACGAAGGGGCCTATCTGGCACTGACGTTGCAGACCTGGGAACAGGGTCGTTTTGTCCGGTTCAACGGGATTGCACAGTGGATCGGCTGGTTGTGGCCCTATGTATGCATCGCCTACTGGGTGGCCAGCATCGCGGGCGGTCAAAGCCAGACAGCGCGAGGGGGCGCAAGCAGCAAACCTAGAATGCGCGGCCTATGAGCGAAAAAGCACCAGACTCCTACTACCAGCGCCACATCTTCTTTTGCATCAACGAGCGCGATGCACCAGAGGCCAGTTGTGCGCAACACAACTCCCAGGCGGCCGTGCGGCGTTGCAAAGATCGCGTGAAGGCGCTGGGCCTTGCTCAGCCGGGTCAGGTGCGCGTCAATCAGGCTGGGTGCTTGAATCGGTGCGCCGGCGGGCCCATTGCTGTGGTGTATCCCGAGGCGGTCTGGTACACGTATGTCGATGACCACGATATCGATGAAATCGTCGACTCTCACTTGCGCGATGGCAAGATTGTGGAGCGGCTCTTGACGCCGCCGCACCTGGGGCGATGAATAGCGAAATCGCCTGGCGCGGCCAGACCGGCCTGGCGCGAGCCCGGACGGCAGACCGGCAAAGGGATCTGCCGGTGCACCCAGAATGAACCCCCGTACGCGCATCGAGGTGATCGAAGGGCCGGGCGGGCGCATGGAGGTGGCGTGGGATGAGCCGGATGCGGGTGCGCCTCGCCACGGAACTGTCCTGATCGCGCACCCCCACCCATTGTTTGGCGGAACCATGGACAACAAGGTGGTGCAAACCGTGGCCCGTGCCGCCGTTCAAAGCGGCTGGCGTGCCCTGCGCTTCAACTTCCGCGGCGTCGGCCGATCTGCCGGCGTGCACGACCATGGCGACGCCGAGTCAGCGGATATGTTGGCGCTGTTGAAAACGGTTCAAGCGGACGGTGCCTGGTGTGTGGCTGGATTTTCCTTCGGCGCGTTTGTTGCGGCGCGCGTGATTGATGCCCAGGCAAGAGAAGGTCTGCTGCCCAGCCGGGTGGTGCTGATCGGAACGGCCGTCGCGCGTTTTGTCGTGCCGCCTTTGCCCGAGCCGGTGCGCGAGCGAGCGCTGGTCATCCATGGCGAAGCCGACGATACCGTCGCGCTGACGGATGTGATGGCCTGGGCGCGCCCGCAGTTCTTGCCCGTTACGGTGTTTCCGGGTGGCGGCCATTTCTTCCATGGTCAACTGCCTCTGCTGCGCAACTTGGTGGCGCGGCATTTGATTGAAGTTTGAGTGTTCATGTCCCCTGTCTTGTTGTTCGCCTTCGGGCCCGTCAATAAAGTGGCACATCTGATTGGTCGTTTCAGGGGCCTTCATGGGCTGTTTCGGCTCGCCGCCTGTTTGGCGGTGCTCTTGGCGGCAGGCCCGCTTGCCGCTGCATTGCAAGAGCCGCCTGAAATTGCCGCCAAGGCCTACCTGTTGCTGGATTTGACGTCCGGGCAGGAGCTTGCGTCGCGTGCCGCCGACGAGCCCGTCGAACCAGCTTCGCTGACCAAGCTGATGACGGCCTACCTGGTTTTCGATGCACTCAAGGCCAAGAAGATTTCCCTGCAGCAGACGCTGCCTGTCAGCGTGCGAGCCTGGAAAATGCCGGGATCGCGAATGTTCATCGACCCCAAGATGCAGGTCCCCGTTGAGGATCTGCTCAAGGGCATGATCGTGCAGTCGGGCAACGATGCCACGATTGCACTTGCCGAGGGAGTGGCAGGGTCGGTCGAACGTTTTGTTGAACTGATGAACGCTCAGGCGCAAGTCCTTGGCCTCAAGAACACCAACTACCTCAACCCGGAAGGGCTTACAGCACCCGGCCACAAGACCAGTGCACGCGACCTTGGCGCGCTCGCAGCTCGCCTGATCAGGGACCATCCCGACTACATCAGGCTGTATGCCATCCGCAAGTACCGTTATGCAGGCACGCCAGCCGCCAACGAGACCAACCGCAATCTGTTGCTGTTTCGCGACCCGACAGTTGACGGCCTGAAGACCGGCCATACGGAGGCCGCTGGCTATTGTCTCGTGGCAACGGCGCGGCGGGATTTTCCCAACCTCGCATCGCCCGTGGGGGGCAAGCCTGGTAGCGGTGGGCGTCGGCTGTTGTCGGTCGTTCTGGGGGCGAGCAGCGAAACCGTCCGCGCCAATGAATCGCAGAAATTGCTCAACTGGGGATTTACGGCTTACGACGCGGTGAAGCTTTTTGACGCGGGCCATGCCGTGGTGGCGCCGAAGGTCTGGAAAGGGCGGGCCGAGCAAGTTCAGGTCGGCAGTCTCGCGCCGATTGTCGTGACCGTGCCCGCCGGGGCTGCAGCGCGCATCAAGACAACGGCCAACTTCCGCGAACCCATCATTGCCCCGGTCGAAAAGGGCAACAGCCTTGGAACCCTCACAGTAGGACTCGACGAACAGATCTTGGCCCAGGTTCCCCTGGTGGCCATTGAAACTGTGGAATCGGCAGGGCCCTTTGGGCGTCTATGGGACGCGTTGCGCCTTTGGCTGCGTTGAGCGTGCGAGATTGAAGGCGAAGGGAAAGCTTGATATACTAGAAGGCTTTTCGGAAACTTGCGCCCGGAGAAGCTGGCGCCGAGCTTGGTGCCTCATGGCGCTTTGATTCGGCGGGCCCCGCATCTGTATCGGGGGCATTCGGTGGCACAGGCCGTCGGTGGCTGTAAGCGCACGGCGCTTGCGGGCGCCTTGGTTGGCTGGTGGACGTAGGGTGGTTGGGTGCGGGCCTGGGGCAATCTGGCTACACGGCGCGCATCGGATTGCCTTTGCTTGAGGTGCAACCGACGTCGGTTTTCGAAGGCGCGTTCTCAGGATTCGAGATTTATGGGCTTGGCGCGGTTCACGCCGCCCTTGCAAAGAGGAAATTTTCATGCCAACGATCAATCAACTTGTGCGCCAGGGGCGCGCAGTCGAGACGACAAAGTCCAAGAGCCCGGCGATGCAAAATTCGCCGCAGCGCCGTGGCGTGTGCACGCGCGTCTACACCACCACG
>CAYNWR010000228.1:0-5206 GCA_964400915.1 uncultured Burkholderiaceae bacterium | reverse complement strand
CCTGGTGCTGTGCCTGATCGTCTGGCAGCGTCCCAACCTGCTCGTGCTGGACGAACCCACCAACCACCTGGACCTGGCCACCCGCGAGGCCTTGGGTCTCGCGCTCAATGAATTCGAAGGCAGTGTGCTGCTCGTCAGCCACGACCGCGCCTTGCTGCGCGCGGTTTGCGACGAGTTCTGGCTGGTCAGTGCGGGCGCCGTGGCGCCTTTCGATGGCGATCTGGACGACTACCAGACGCATCTGCTGGCCGTGGCGCGTGCCCGCCGCGAAGCCTGGTCCAGGCAAGGCCAGGCTCGTCGCGACAATGACTCAAAAACAATAGCAACATCACAAGATTCGACGCTCGCTACCGGCACATTTGATTCAAAAATG
Organism: uncultured Burkholderiaceae bacterium; assembly: GCA_964400915.1. Classification (GTDB taxonomy): domain Bacteria; phylum Pseudomonadota; class Gammaproteobacteria; order Burkholderiales; family Burkholderiaceae_C; genus CAYNWR01. The sequence goes on along the minus strand of CAYNWR010000228.1, from coordinate 4,833 downwards.
TCCGCAACAGGCTTACCGGAGGCCCTGGGAACATCCTTGGCGGCCACGGACGCCACGGCGGGGGCCAAGGGGGCCGACGCCCGCAAGCAGCGCGCGCAGGAACGCCAGGCCCTGGCCGCACGCACCAAGCCCCTGAAGGACGAACTGGCCCGCGTCGATGCCCAGTTGGCGCGCCTGCGCGACGAAATCGCCACACTCGAGACCAGCCTGAACACGCCATCACCCAGCACCGATCTGGCACAACTGTCCCAACGCTACGGCCAGGCCAAGTCGGAAATCGATCAGCTGGAGGAACGTTGGCTGGAACTGGCCGGGCAGATCGAAGAGGCTTCGGTGGTCTGAAGACGATCGACCTCAAGCCCACTTCGGCAGGAATGTTCACCCGACCAAACGCCGGGAGCGTCAATCAAGAATCGTGATGCGATTGATCCGAACCGGTACCCCGCGTTCGGCCCAGGCCCTGCAGGCTCGCGAATTGAACACATAGCGGTTGGCGCCGGGTTCGGAACTGACGGCCACGGTGTATGACGACGGGTAGGGATTGGCCTGATAGGTGTTGGCGTGTCTCGGATCGGCCGAAAACGCAGCGGCGCGCGCCAGCAGCAGGTTGTTCCATTGCACGCCACTCTTGGGTGTTGCGGCGCTTGCACCTGCTGTCCCCGGATCACGTTGAACCGCAGGCGCGGGGTTAAAGGCCATACCGGCATTCTTGGCTGCCTGCTTGCGAGTGACCCACACGTCGCTTTCGTAGTATTCGAAGAACAACCCGTTGGTGTTGAGCGTCATGTTCCACAAGGCGGCGTCAACCTCCGTCGCGCCCGTCAACGAATTGAGCACCTGAAAACCGGTGACCTTGTCATAGGAGATGCCTTCGCGCGTGGCCAAGGTGTTGGGGCAGGCCAGTCCGCCATTGTCCACCGGCGTGTTCGGGGCAATCGGAAAAGCAGCCGATCCCGCAAAGGTGCCGCTGCTCGCAACACCAGCCTGCTGAGAGCAATTGCCCGCAGCGGCAAAACTGGCAAACCCGATGGGATTCAAGGCGGCGTTTTCCACACCGAATTGCCGCCCTTCGGTGCTTGAGTTGCCGGCGAAGGCGCCCATGCGCCCGGCTTCCAGAAGCATCGAGGTGATGTCGTTGGGGTCTGGGATATCCGCCGGAGCCCGTGCCACCGAACTGCGCACCGTTCCGAGAACATAGCTGGGCGTGCCCGCCAGTGGCAGCACCGCCGACACGATGGGCGGCACCAGGTGGTCGCCGTCAAAGCGCCCCGCCTCGCCCACGCGCGGAAACCCTTCGGAAATGTTCATGAAGATCATTTGCTTGTGCCCGAAGCCCTCGCGCAACGTGGCCTCGACTTCGTTGTAGAAGGCCAAGACGGTGCTGGGCTTGTAGCCGGCGTAGGCCATCACCTGGGGGTTGCACACACAAAGCGAGGTGTCGCGAATCCGGCCGGTGGCAGGGGCGCCGGTCACGCTGTAGCGCCCGTCGAACTGAGGCGATTGCAAATTGACGGAGTTCAGCGACACGATATGCCCCTGCGTGCCCGAATCACCCAATGCCGGATTGGGCCGTGCGATGTTGCAGCGCTTGGGCAACCGGTTTTCCAGGGTGTGCTGCGCCAGACCCGTCACCTTGACGCCCGCCACATGGGCAAAACGGCGCTCATCGGCCCGCAGATGGGCCGCAAGGTCGACCAGCGCCTTGTTGAACAGCGCTCGATAGGCCGGGTCGGCCGGTGAGGCAACGGTGTAGGCGATACCGCAATTGGCATCCGGTATGTCGTTGGTGCCCGTATCCCAGTCGCGCAGCTGGTACGGCGTGGCCGGCCCCAATTGCGGGTGGCCGCTTGTGAAGACCCAGTCTGGAATGGAATTGGCGCCCACCCGAATGCCCAGCGTCACAGCCTTGCCGTAGCGAACGGCCTGGGCCAGCTCGCGGTCCAGAGCAGTCCAGTTGTATTGACCATAGCCATTGGGCTGGATGTCGTTCCACGACAGGCGCACAAACACACCCTGGATGCCGGGGTCCGCCCAGGAGCTTTCGAGCACCCGGCCTCGGACGCAGGCTGGGTTGGGCAAGCGCTGCGCCGTCAGGGCGCTGACCGCGCACAGGCTGTCCACGCCCCCGTCCGCGCGGACGATGCTGGTCAGCGTGGTCTCGGTGTTGCCTTGGCAGGCTCCGTCGCGTTCAACCAGTCCACACTCGTCGGTACCCGGTGACATGGCATACAGACCTGCGGGGTAGGTGCGATAGGGACCGCTCAAGCGATTGCCGGCATAGGGGTCGGCCGATCTCGGCGCGGGGATGGTGGCGGCGCGGGCCGTCCCCTCAGGCAAGGTGGTGGCTGTGCACAGGGTTGCCGAATCCAGCGTCGGCGAAGCCACTTCGATCACTGTGTCTGCGGACGTGAGCCCGTCAAACGCGAGTGGCTGGCCGGCACGCACGGTGAAATCAATCAGGCGAAGGCCGCCAGCTCCCAGATTGCCGTCCGCGTCGGGTGTGACGCGCACGCAGGTCTTCAGCACGTCGCACGCAAAATCATTCAAGCTGCCCAAGGGCGCGAGCAGATTGCCCGTCACGGCACCGTAGCCGTAGATCGCACCCGAGCCTTCTGCCACCAGCAGGTAGATGTCGGTCGACGCGTACTGACGGTAGATGTAGCTGATCCCGCCATCGACCAGGCGCTGATCCGTTGCACCGACCGGAAACAGGCTGGGGAACGCTGTTTGCGCCCAGTCGAAGAACTGCGCTGGGGTGATGCTTGACGACACGGCGGCCATCGGTCGAACACGCTCGGCCATTTGGGCAACAAAGGGCGGTGCGGGCCGATCGCTGCAGGCACCCACCCAAACCGCCATGCACGCGGCAACAAATGCACGTCCCCAGCAGCGCTTCATTGGACTCCTCCACCCATGACGAATTGGCCCGTGATCGTACTCACGCGACGCCAGGGGTCAATCCCTGCGTCGGTGGTCGCGGGGCCGGCCGATCGACGCGGCGGTTCGAAATGGGTCAGCTTGGCGTGATGTTGGCTTCGGTGATCACCCGGGTCCAGCGGGCCACGTCGGAGGCCAGAAAGGCCTGGGCCTCCTGCGATGACGCAGCCCAGGGCACAGCAGCCTGCGCCCGCAGGCTTTCCGCGATGTCCGCTCGCGCCAGCATGGACTGCACCAGTTCGTTCAGGCGCGCGACGACATCCGGCGGCGTGCCCTTGGGCGCTGCCAATGCGTACCACGCGCTCACGTCAAAATCGGGCACCACCGTCTCGGCCACCGTCGGCACCTGCGGGAACAAGCCAAAGCGCTGCCGCGAGGTGACCGCCAGGGCGCGCAGCTTGCCCGGTTGCAGGTGCTGCGTCATGCCCGCCATCGACGAGAAGATGATCGGCACCTCGCCGCTCAGGGCGGCCAGCGCCGGACCCGAACCACCCTTGTAGGGCACGTGGTTGAGCGTGAAGTTTCCGCGCGCCTGCATCAGCACCGCAGCCAGGTGCATGCCACTGCCCACGCCACCCGATCCGTAGTCGATCTTGCCGGGTTCGGCCTTGGCCTTGGCCACGAAATCCTGCACGGTGGCAAATGGCGCGGCGGGCCCCGCAATGATCGCAAAGGGGCTGCGTGCAACCATGGCACACATGGCGAAGTCGCCCACCGGATCGAAGGGCAGCGACTTGTACAGCCCGGGTGCGGCTGAATGCCCAGAAGCCATGAAGAACAAGGTGTGGCCGTCAGGTTCGCTGCGGGCGACGAACGCCGCGCCCAAGGTGCCCCCTGCCCCGGGCTTGCCTTCGACGATCGCCTGCTGGCCAAACCGTCCGCCAAATTGCGCCGCCACCAGTCGCGCCAGGGCGTCCACCGGGCCACCCGGTGGAAAGCCGTGAACGATGCGCACCGGCTTGGTGGGCCAGGCCTGGGCCATCGCCCATGTGCTGACGCCTGCAGCGGCTGCGCCCGCAGACACAGCGAGCACCTGGGTGTTGAACTGCCTGCGTTTCATACGACAAACCTTTCAGGTTGAGGGCCACGCTCCACCGGCGTGGCGCGATAGGCACCCTCGGCAAACATGCGCTGGCGTGACGCGAGCAATTCGTCGCCCAGCTGCGCGAGGCGTCCAGCATCGAACGTGAGTTGCCCGCCGCGTTTGACAAACCGGCCCGCCACCAGCACGTGCTCGATGTCGGCGGTTTCGGCATACATCACCACCACGTGTGCCGGATTGCCACCGGGCAGCGCCGGAAAGATGTTCATGCCCCGCGTGTCGATGATGGCCAGATCGGCCTGTTTGCCGGGCGTGATCGAACCGATCCGGTGGTCCAGGCCAAAGGCCTTCGCGCCACCCATGGTGGCCCAGTACAGCGCATCGCGCGTGAGGGTGCTGTGCTGCGTCTTGGCGGGCCAGGCGCCCTGGTGGCGCAGGCTGCGGTTGTCCAGCTCGCGCTGGTGCAGGAAGGCATGGCGCAGCACCCACAACATGGAACTGCTGAAGTAGGGATCGCAGTCGGTGCCCAGCGACGGCGTGGCGCCGTGCTGGATCAGCCGGCCCAGCATCGCCGGCTGCTCGTAGTTGAGCATCTCGGTGAGGTTGGTGGCCGTGATCGTGCACCCGGCGTCCAGAACGATCTTGAGCTCTTCGTCGTCGAAACAATTGCCGTGACCGATGTTGTGATCGGGACCCAGCAGGCCCGCTGCGGCCAGACGCGGGTAACCATCTTCCACCACGCGCTTGCCCTTGCGCCCATAGGTGTGGGCCGAGTTGATCAAACCGTATTCGCGCGCCAGGCGGATGTCGTGCTCGGCCACCTCGTACTCGCCCCAGTCGGGCCCCAGGATTGC
>CAYNWR010000227.1:0-5208 GCA_964400915.1 uncultured Burkholderiaceae bacterium | reverse complement strand
GATCTCCTTTTCCTTCATCGCTCCAAACACGTGGTCGGTGAATTTGCCTCCCGGCATGTGACGCAGATGCAACTCGATCGAGTGACCGGCATCGCCCAGCACCTGGTGGGGTGCGGTGGCCATTGAGTAGCTGCGCCGCGCGCCGTCGCGCAGGATGAACTCGACATACTGCCCGGCGTGGTAGCGCAGTGTGTCGTTGGCCGGCAATTGCAGGCGCAGGATGACCACGTCTTCGGTGGCACGTTGCAGGCTCATCACGCGGGCCGGCATCTTGCGCACGGCAAAGGCACCGGCCTCGGTCACCTGGCGTGATTCGATGACCACGTCCGACAGCGCCGTGGCGCAGCACGTCAGGATCAGGCCGGCGGCCTCTTCATCCGCGCTGAGGGCCTTGGCCTGATGCTCGCGATGGCGCACCTCGCCCGAGAGCTTCTTGCACTTGCACGATCCGCAGGCACCGTCCTTGCATCCATACGGCAGGCCGATGCCCTGCCGGATGCCGGCTGCCAGGATGGTTTCCTCCGCCTCGGTTCTGAAACTGCGCCCGCTGGGCTGTACGCTGATCTGAAACCCGGCGACTGCGCCGTCGTTGCTGCCCATTGTTATCCTCGTGACCTGATCGAAAGCCAACCCGGTATTGTGCCCGCGCCGCCCGGCATGTGCCCTGCCAACGATGTCGCACCTGTATCCGAGCCGCCCCACCACATTGCCCGCGCGCTTTCGCCGTCAGCGCCTGCTGATCGTCGGCTGCGGTGACATTGGCGTGCGTGTCGCCAGACTGCTGCACCCGCGCATGACCATCGTGGCCTTGAGTTCGTCAGCCACCGAACGTGCGCCCACCCTGCGCGCGGCCGGGGTCCGGCATGTGCTTCAAGGCAACCTGGATGTCCCGGCCAGTCTCGCGCGTGTGAGCGGTTTGGCCACGCGCGTGCTTCACCTCGCGCCGCCGCCCCCAGACACCGATGGGAGCGACCCAAGAACACAAACGCTGCTGGCCGGCCTGCGTCAGCGCAGCCTGCCTGCGGTGTTGGTCTACGGCTCGACCAGCGGTGTCTACGGCGATTGTGGAGGCGCCTTGATCGATGAAACGCAGGCCCTGAATCCCGCCACCGCGCGGGCGCGCCGGCGCGTGGACGCCGAGCGCCGGGTGCGCGCCTGGGGGCAGGGCACGGGGACATCGGTTGCCGTGCTCCGGATACCGGGCATCTATGCGGCCGACCGGGAAGGGGGTACGCCGGCCGATCGCCTGCAGCGGGGTGTGCCGGTTCTGCGCGCCGAGGACGACGTGTATTCCAGCCATGTGCATGCCGACGATCTCGCCCGTGCGTGTGTGCTGGCGCTGTGGCGGTCCCGGCCCGGCCGCACGTACCATGTCTGCGACGACACGCGCTTGCTCATGGGGGACTACTTTGACCGCGCGGCGGACCTGCTGGGCCTGCCGCGACCGCCGCGGGTTGACCGCGAGCAGGCTCAGAAGGTCTTGAGCCCGATGATGTACAGCTTCATGACGGAATCACGCCAACTGGACAACACACGCATGAAGGCCGAACTGGGCCTGGACCTGCAATACGCCACCGTTGACGATGGCCTGGCGCTCCTGGCACTCAGATCCCGCCCGGCTTGACCAGGGTCTCCATGCGGTCGACCGCCTTGACGCGGATCACGCGCAGCTCGGCGCCTTGCAGGATCGTCAGGCTCACCTCGGCATCGGGACGCGGCCGATCCCAGAGCTTCTTGTAAAAACTTTCGAGCGAATTGACCGAGGTTCCATCCACGGCCAGCACCAGGTCACCCTGCTGCAGGCCGGCGCTGTGGGCCGGGCTGTCGGCGTTCACCCGCACCACCTGCACCCGGCCGCCCTGGTCGGATGAGGTCAATCCCAGCCAGGGTCGACGGCTTTGCCGGCTCATGCCGGTTTGCTGCATTTCAGACAGGATGGGCTTGAGCAGATCCACCGGCACATACATGTTGCCGGGCAGGCGCTGGTTGTTGCCCCGCGCGTCCATCACGATGAGGCTGCCGATGCCCAACAACTCGCCACGCTGGTTGAAAAGCGGCGCACCGCTGTGGTTGTCGATCGGGGGACTTGCGAACAAGGCCGCCTCGATGTGGTATTCCCAATACCCCGAGAAGGGGCGACGACTGACCAGTTGGGTCATCGACACCTCGCCGTCCTCGCCGCCAGTGGCCGCCATCAGCGCATCGCCCACGCTGATGGCCGTGCCGCTGCCGAGCGCAACCGGGGCAATTCCGCGCAGTGGCAACAAGGGGCGAATCAGGCCAAAGCCCGTGGCCAGATCGTAGGCCACCGCTTTGGCCGGCAGCACGCGCTTGTCCTGGGTGACGACCTCGATGGTCTGCGCTTCGAGCATCAGATAGCCGATGGTCAGAATGAGACCATCGCTGCCGATGACGACCCCGGAGCCAGCCCGTTGCCGCCCCAAGGTGGCAGCGGACCGCGCACCGTCCGCCGCTTGAACCCGCACGCCCACCACCGCCGCATGGGCCCGTCGCAAGGCGTCCATGGTCGACTGCGCACCGGCGGACGTGGTGTCGGTCGCGGCCTGCGCCAACGCCGCCCAGACCAGCGCCAGCAGCACCCATCCGGTCTGCAAGGCCATCCGCACCCCGCGATGCCTTGACATCCAAAAAAGGGCGGGCTGTCCAGCCCTTTTCACGAGACTCTGTTGGGGGTGATTCACGATGACCTCCTTGCACTGACGTCCACTCGGCAGGCATCAGCATGCACCGAATTCAGACTTCGTGCAATTTGCTCTGAAGTCCTGTGACATCCCGCTGGGTGCTCGGGAAGGAGATGCCGATACCGGCGCCGGGATACCAATGATCCTGGGGGATTTCGCGAAAGAAGATGAAACGTCTGCCGTGAGTGGCCGAAAAGCGCGACAGCTTGTCCGTCACGTGGCTGTTGTCACCCAGGATGACCGCCGACGGGCTGAGCTTGCCCGCCACGGTCTCGTATTCGCGGGCTTCGTAGTCAGCGCTGTGATCGCTGTCGTTGATGAACAAGTCAATGGAGCCTTGAAGATCCTTCAGGCTCTGTATGGAATCGCCATAGACAATTTCCGCAACGCTGCGGTAGGGGCCCTGCAGCAATTGCCCGGCCTCTTGCCGGATATCCGTTCCGATGTACCGGCCGGGACATCCTTCGGCGGCATTTCGCAGCAGTGCGCTTGCCAGTACACACGATCCAACGCCGTGATCCACGCCAGTTTCAACCACCAACTTCGGTTTCAGCGCTCGAACCATCGCGTACCAGCCCAGGCGCCGGCCAAACTCGACTTGAATGTCCCGACCGTAATTTGACTGTGCAAGTGCCTTGCGAATGTGCTCGCGCAAGCCGGCGTCGCCATCGAGTTCTGCGAAGTACGACCGCACGCGCTCCAGATCGCAGCCTGTCACGCACTTCACGGTCTGCGCAAGTTGGTCTTCATTCAGCGGCGTGAGTCGGTAGTAGAAGTTCGAGTCCTCGGTGTCTTTCCAGGCCCAGCCTTCAATCCGTTTCAAGGCATCTGCGTAGTACTGTCGGGCCAGGCGTCGGCGCAAGACAATACGCACCCAGCGGTAGACCCCAAGCGCTTGGGCAAGCGATTTGAGCTTTCTTCGGGTGTCGGCTGTCAGCCGTGGCGAGGTGTTCACGTCCGGGTGTTCACGTTCGATCGCGAAGTGTTGTCAATCCACTCAACGCTTGGGCCGCAGCTCGATCAGCAGCGGCGTGGGCACGCGCCCATCCACGTCGCGCGGCATCACCTCGGTTTTTTCGATGGCACGCAACACGGCCTCGTCCCAGGCCTTGACGCCGCTGGACTTGACGAGCCGCGGTGAGCCCAGGATGGTGCCGTCGGGTGCGGTGCGCACCTCGACCTCGGCCGAGGGGTTGCCCTGGATGTGGTCGGCATCGGCGAACACGATGTTGGGGCGCACGCGGGCTTGCACACGCGCACCGTAGCCAGCCGACGGTCCTGCCGATTGAGAGGCCGTTCCGCGTGCGTCGGCCGCGCCGGTGGCGCCGGCCAGGCCGGCCATGCGCTTGAGGTTTTCCTGTCGCTGGGCCTCGATGCGTTCCGCATCGGCCTTTTCCTCTTCGGCCTTGCGCCGCGCCGCATCCTCGGCACGTCGGCGCTCATCCAGCTTGTTCTTGGCTTCGCGTTCGCGCGCCAGTTCACGAGCCGCCTTGTCCTTCTCGCGAGCGAGGCGTTCCTTGTCGCGCCGCTCTTGTTCGGCGCGCTCGGCCTGGGCCTTGCGCGCCGCCACCTGTTCGGCTTCCTGCTTGCGTTTGCGCGCCAGGGCCTCCTGGCGTTCGCGCTCTTGCTCGCGCTCGCGCAACAGCAATTCACGGCGCTTTTCACGTTCCCGAGCGATGTCCGCTTCGGGGGTGGGTGTCGGGGTGGCCACTGGTGGTGGTGGGGCGGCCGCTTTCGTCGGTGGCTCCGGGGCTGGCGGTGGCGGTGCCTGCTCGCGGGGTGCTGCCTCGCGCGGTACCTGCGCCCACAACTCCGCCATCACGGGGGGCGTTTCGGAGCTGCGTTTCCATTGGACACCCAGCGCCAGGGCGCCGACCAGCGCAGCATGCGCCAGCAAGGCCATGGCGATCGATGGAGCACGCCCCGGTGGATCGGGGGGCATCAGATCGGCCGACTCGGGCCGCGCGTTCATCGCTTGTCACCCCCGGGCGCGAGCTGCACCGATAGGCCAATGCGCTGAATGCCCGCGCGCTGAAGCGTGTCCATCACCTTGACGACCGATTCGTACTTGACCTGGCGGTCGGCGCTGATGACCACGGCCGTTGCGGTATCTCCGGTGCCCAGAGCGCCTTTGACATCCTGGGCCACACGGGCCAGGGTGGTGCGCGTGCTGGACGCTGCGGCACTGGCGACGGCGGACGAGCCCGCACCCACCCGCCGCCATTCAATGCCATCGTCGCGCCCGATCACGATCTCGATCACCTGATCGGGCTGGCGCGCGGCCTTGCCGATGCTGGGCAGATCGATCACGCTGGGCGTGATCAGCGGTGCCGTGACCATGAAGATGATGAGCAGCACCAGCATCACATCGATGAAGGGCACCATGTTGATCTCATTGATGGTGCGGCGGCCCCGGCCGCCCCCTGAAGATCGCGAAACCATCGACGGCATGGCGCGGTCGACTCAGCGGGCGGGGGCCGCCTGGCCCGCGCTGACGTTGCGTTGC
>CAYNWR010000226.1:0-5230 GCA_964400915.1 uncultured Burkholderiaceae bacterium | reverse complement strand
CTGCACCATCTCGACCTTGTCGAACTGGTGCTGGCGGATCATGCCGCGCGTGTCCCGCCCGGCACTTCCCGCCTCCGATCGGAAACACGGCGTGTGGGCGGTGAGCTTGATGGGCAGTTGTGCCTCACCCAGGATCTCGCCGCGAACGACGTTGGTCAGTGGCACCTCGGACGTGGGGATGAGATAGAGCGCTGCCTGGTCACTGGCGGCGTCCTCGCCCTCCTGGCCGCCTTTCTTGGCCGCAAAAAGATCGGCCTCGAACTTGGGCAACTGACCTGTTCCGCGCAGTGTTTCGCCAGTGACGATGTAGGGCGTGTAGCACTCGGTGTAGCCATGCTCCTGCGTCTGCACGTCCAGCATGAAGGCCGCGAGGGCGCGATGCAGCCGGGCCACGGGACCGCGCATGAAGGTAAACCGCGCGCCGGACAGCTTGACCCCTGTCGCAGCGTCCAGGCCCAAGGGTGTGCCGATGTCCACGTGGTCGCGCGGCGCAAATGGCAGGGGTGTGGGTTGGCCGCCCACGCCGCCATCCGGGCTCCACCGGCGCAATTCGACATTGGCCGATTCGTCGGAGCCCACCGGCACCGAGGCATGCGGCAAATTGGGCACCGACAGCAGCAATGCGGACATCTCGTCCTGCACCACATCAAGCCGCGCAGCCGATGCTTCCAGTTCGGTCTTGATGTCCGCCACTTCGGCCATCACGCCATCGGTACTTTCGCCTTTGGATTTGAGCGCACCGATGCGTTTGCTGGCGGCGTTGCGACGCGCCTGCAAATCTTCGGTGCGAACCTGGATGGCCTTGCGCTCGGACTCCAGCGCGCTGAAGGACGCAACATCGAGAAACGGCTGCGGCGTCTTGCGCGTCTCAAGCCGAGCGACCACCTGGGCCAGATCCTTGCGTAGCAATGCGATGTCAATCATCGATCGATTTTACTAAGCGAGCCGCTCACTTAAGCGTAGCAAGGTCGACGTTGGCGCCGCACAGGATCAGGCAGACCTTGTCACCGGCCGCTGGCTGCCACACACCGCTGCGCAGTGCCGCCAGGCCCAGGGCGGCTGCGGGTTCGACGGCCAGCTTGAACTGGGCCCACAACTCGTGCTGGGCCTGGACAATCGCATCGTCGGACACCAGGAGCGAATCGCGCACATGGGCCTGGGTGATCGCCCATGCCAGTGAACCAATGCGCCGCGCGCCCAGCGCATCGGCGGCGATCCCTCCCACATCGACATCCACGGGTGCGCCCGCCTGGCGGGCCGCATGCAGCGTGGGAGCGCGTTCGGGCTCCAACGCCACCACGCGCGACCGCGCTTCAAACCAGGCAGCGATGCCGGCGATCAGGCCGCCCCCACCCACACTCACCAGCACGGTGTCGGGCGCCTCGCCGGCCTGTGCTTCGATTTCGCGGGCCAGGGTTCCAGCGCCGGTCACCACCTCGGTCTGATCGTAGGCGTGGGTCATCAAGGCGCCCGTTTCACGTTGCCGCGCCTGGCAGGCGGCCAGTGCATCGCTGTAGGCCGCTCCGGTCACGACCACCTCGGCGCCCAGTTCGCGCAGCCGTGCCTGTTTGGCCGCGCTGGAGATCGTCGGGACATAGACCTCGCAACGCACGCCCAGGGTTTGCGCCGCCACGGCCGTGGCAATGCCCGCGTTGCCGCCCGACGCGATGATCACTCCGCTGGACGGAATGTCGTGGCTGAGCAGGCGGTTGAGCATCCCGCGCGCCTTGAAGCTGCCGCCCGACTGCAGGTGCTCCAGCTTGAACCACACCTCGGCGCAGGGCACACCCAGCGCAGCACCGGACAGCCTCCACAGCGGTGTTTCACGAACAATATGCCGGTAGCGATCGTCGAATCTAAGATGACAGCTATTGATTTGCGAGCGATTCATGCTGCACCGCCTGGCGAACCGTCAAGCCGCAAGCCCTTGGGCAAGGGAAATTTGACGGTTTCCTCGATGCCGGGCATCGAGCGCACAGACACCACGCCAAACGCACGGATGCGTTCGATCACCGCGCGCACCAGCACTTCCGGTGCTGAGGCACCTGCCGTGATGCCCACCCGCGTCACACCGTCAAACCATTCGGCCTGGAGTTCTTCAGCCGAATCGATCATGTGGCTGCGCGCCCCCAGCTTGTGCGCCACTTCGCGCAGGCGGTTGCTGTTGGAGCTGGTCGGGCTGCCCACCACCAGCACCAGGTCCACCTGCGTGCTCAGCAGCTTGACCGCATCCTGGCGGTTCTGCGTGGCATAACAAATGTCCTGCTGCTTGGGTGCACGCACTTGTGGAAAGCGCGCGCGCACGGCGGCCGTGATCTGCGCAGCGTCGTCCATCGACAGGGTGGTCTGCGTCACCAGCGCAAGCTTTTCGGTTTGCCGGGGCATCACGCGGGCCACGTCGGCTTCGTCCTCGACGAGGTGGATGCCATCGTCCAGCTGCCCCATCGTGCCTTCCACCTCGGGATGGCCCTTGTGCCCGATCATGATGAACTCGTAGCCTTCGCGATAGAGCTTGGCCACCTCCACGTGCACCTTGGTGACCAAGGGGCAGGTGGCGTCGAAAATGCGAAACCCGCGGCGCGCGGCTTCCTCCTGCACCGCCCGGCTCACACCATGGGCGCTGAACACCAGCGTCGCGCCCGGCGGCACATCGTCAAGTTCTTCGATGAAGACAGCGCCCTTGCCTCGCAGGTCGTTGACCACGTAGGTGTTGTGCACGATTTCGTGGCGCACGTAGATGGGCGCACCGAACTTGGTCAGCGCCCGCTCCACGATTTCGATGGCGCGATCAACCCCCGCGCAGAACCCGCGCGGCTCGGCCAGCATCAGATCGAACGGAGCCGGTGCCGTGCTCACAACACCCCGATCAGACGCACATCGAAGCGCACGCGCTGGCCGGCCAGGGGGTGGTTGAAATCGAACAGGACAGCCGCATCGTCGCCGCGCGTTTCGCACACCGTGCCTGCATATTGGCCCGTGCCGTCGGGCGTGGGAAAGCGCACCACATCACCTGGTGCGTACTGTTCATCGGGGTCACCCAGATCGGCCAGGAGCTTGCGCGCCACCCACTGGCGAAGCTCGGGCTTGTGGTCGCCAAAGGCAGCCCCCGCCGGCAGATCAAACTGGCACTGCGCCCCCTCGGACAAGCCGATCAAACACTGCTCCAGGGCTGGCGCCAGCTCGCCAGCTCCCATCGACAGGGTGGCTGGCTTGCCGGCAAAGGTGTCGATGTACACCCGCCCATCAACCCCGCTCAAACGGTAGTGCAAGGTCAAGAATGAAAACGCCGAGACCGTGGGTGCTGCGGCATGAGAGGTCGCGTTGGTGTCCACGGGGCTCGGCATAAACTGCGCGGATTCTAGGGGACGCCTGCAGGCAACCCATCCACCCGAACCTTCTCCCCAGCCACCGACGGGTCTTCTGCCCACCATGAAAAACCTGCCCGCCGACACCCGCCCCCGCGAGAAGCTGCTGGCGCGAGGCGCATCGGCCCTGGCCGACGCGGAATTGCTGGCGCTGGTGCTGCGCACCGGAACGGCTGGCAAACCCGTGCTGGCCCTTGCCCAGGAGCTTCTGGACGATGTGCCGCCACGTGGCGCGGGATTCGGCGGCCTGGCGGGCTTGCTCAACGCCGAGGCGACGGACCTCAAGCGCATCAAGGGCTTGGGTGGCAACGCCAAACGGGCCGAGCTGCTCGCGGTGCTGGAACTGGCGCGCCGTGCCATCGCCGAGCGCCTGCGCGAACGGGCGGTGCTGGACAACCCGGCGCGTGTTCGCGAATACCTGCAGCTGCAGTTGGGCGCTAGGCCATACGAGACGTTTGCGGTGTTGATGCTCGATGCACAACATCGCCTGCTGGCGCTGGAGGATCTGTTTCGAGGCACGCTCACCCAGACCAGCGTCTACCCACGCGAGGTGGTCGTGCGCGCCCTGCACCACCAGGCTGCGGCTGTCATCCTCGCGCACAACCACCCCAGTGGCGCGGTGCAACCTTCGGCCGCCGACGAAGCCATCACCCGGCGCCTGAAAGCTGCGCTGGACCTGGTGGACATCCGTGTGCTGGACCACATCATCGTGGGCCCGGGCGCCTCATTGTCGATGGCCGAACGCGGCCTGATCTGAACACGCCCATCGCCATGCCCAGCGCCCGCATCCAATCCCTTGCCGATCTCAAGCGCATCAAGGACGAGCTGGCGGCCCAGCGTCAGGCGCAGGCCGCTGCGGCGCAGCAGGCCCACGCGCAGCGTCGGCGCAGCCTGTCGGACGCCGACCTGTTTCGGCGCGCAGCGGGCCAGGTGCAAGCGCTGGTGGTGGCGCCGTCCGCACCCGACCAGAACCCCAAACCCGCGCCCGAAGCACGCCAGACCAAGGCCGATGAACAGCGTGTGCAGGCCGAAAGCCTGAGCGACGCATTTGATGTGGCCACTTTGCTCGACGTGGATGGCGACTTGAGCTACCTGCGGCAGGGCCTGGGCAAGGACGTGCTGCGTCGCTTGCGCAAGGGGGATTGGGCCATTCAGCGCGAGATCGACCTGCACGGCCTGCGCCAGGGCGAGGCGCGCGACGCACTCTCGGCCTTTGTCCACACCGCGCACAAAGCCGGCCTGCGCTGCGTGCGCGTGGTGCATGGCAAGGGCCTGGGCTCACCGGGCAAGGAGCCGGTGCTGCGCAACCGTGTGCGCCATTGGCTGGTGCAAAAGCGCGAAGTGCTGGCTTTTGTGCAGGCTCGGCCCGCCGATGGGGGCGCAGGCGCGCTGGTGGTGTTGCTCGATCGCGGCTAGCGAGCCATGCCCGGCGGGCGCCGACGCCCGCTTCAAGTGCCCACGTTGCGCATCCAGTCGGCGGTCTGAAAGAAGCTCTCGCGCAAACGCGAGCGCAAGGCCTCGGGAACCGAGGTGTCGCCCATCGCCTGATTCATGCAGGCCAACCATTGGTCGCGCTCGCGGATGCCGATGCGAAACGGCAGGTGGCGTGCCCGCAGGCGCGGGTGCCCAAAACGCTCGACGTAGTGCTGTGGCCCACCAAGCCAGCCGCACAGGAACCAGAACAGACGCTGGCGCGCGTTGGCCAGGTCGCTGCCATGCACGGCACGCAAGGCGGCATAGGCAGGCTCCAGGTCCATCAGATCGTAGAAGCGCTCAACCAGCACGCGCACGCGCTCTTCACCACCGATATCGGCAAAGGGGCTGGTTGCCGGCTCTTCCATGTGCATTTTTTGAGAATTCCTAGA
>CAYNWR010000225.1:0-5258 GCA_964400915.1 uncultured Burkholderiaceae bacterium | reverse complement strand
CGGCAAATGTCGCGCAACACCCGAATGGGGTTCGCGACATGCTCAATCACGTGACTGAAGATGACGAAGTCCAAGGATTCGTCAGCGAAGGCACTGAGCCCTTCGCGGTCCAAATCCACGATGTGATCGACCTCGACCAGATCCGCTTCACGCAGTTCCGGAAAGCTCTGGCGCGCCTGGGCCGCAGACTGCGCATCCGCATAGACAACGGAGGCTCCGTCCGGCAACCAGGCTGGCTGATGCAGCGCGCCTATCTCAAGTCCACACCCAGACAGCAGGCTGCAGGCAAAAAGTCGATGCTCCTGCACCCGATCAGCCCTGCCCCAGCAGTGTCTCGATCTGGCGGTGCAGATCCTTGAAATCGGGCTCACCAACGAAACGCTTGACCACTCGCCCCTGCCGGTCGACGAGGAAACTGGTGGGTGTGAGTTGCACATCGCCCCAGGCGCGCGCAACCGCACCGGTGTTGTCAATGGCAATCTTGAATGGGATGGCGCGGCTCTGGGCAAAGCGCACCACATAAGCGGGCGGGTCGTACTTCATGGCGACAGCAACGGTTTCAAATCCACGTCCTTCAAACTTACGCCAAGTCTCGACAATCTTAGGCATCTCGGCCACACAGGTTGTACAACTCGTCGCCCAGAAATTGACGAGGTACACCTTGCCCTCCAATTGGGCACTCGAGGTCTTCTCCCCGCTGAGCAGGACATAGTCCGCCGCCGGCGCATATGCGGAACGCGAGGCGGCGACGTAAAGCCAGGCCCCTGCCAAGCCAAAGACCGCAATCAGTATCAGGGACAGGCGTTTGGTCATGTCTTCTTTGTGTCAAGCCAACAATGCAGGAGAAAGACTCATCCAGCCTTGGCAAGTTCCAGCGTCAGCACCTGAGGCAATTGGGCACGCACGCTATCCAGGCTGATTCGCGTGGTGACATCACCCATCCAACTGGTCATCGAGAGCGAATTCGCATCTCGCGCGATTTCAATCGACGGAAACCGTGGGTTGCTGGCCAACAACGCACTCAGCATGGCCTCAAAACGCTGATCGATGGCCCGTTCGTCGACAACGATCAAATGCGGATGACCCGTTTCACAGAGCCGTTCAGCCATCTGTGAGGAAGCAGCCTGGGTAACCAGCAAGCCCATGTTCTGGCAAATGGCAGACACGTCCACCGCCAGTTCCGGGTCATTCGTCACCAGCATGATTTGCAGACCCGAAACGGATCGCGTCTCGCTGGCCAGCCACGAATCCCCCCCCATCTGCTCGGTATCAACGGCCGCCAGCCCCTCAAGCTGCCGGACCGTACGCGGGAATTCGATGAGCAGATCGACCTGACTGCCTTGTGTTTCGCGCGACACACTGGCGCCCATCGTGCGGGCCAGTGTCAACAGGAGGTGCCAGCCCAGGCGCTCGACACCTTCACCATCGACCGTTGCCAGGGTGCGATCCACCGCACCATTGCGGCCTGTTGCCGTCGCGCGAAGCAACAGCAGGGCTCGGGTGGGGTCCGCACTTGCATGGTCCAGCCGCACCGTCAGGCTTTGGTCGTGATCACCAATCCAATCGATCGCGGTATCAACCAGGCTGGTCAGGATTCCTGGATCCACAACGACTTCCACACGAGTGATTTCCTGCGTGACAACGATGCGCTTTTGCTGAAAGAAACTGGAACGCTCGGCCAAGGCCTGCCGAAGAATCGTGTCCAACCCAATCCGCTCATGGGATTGCCGCAGCTTGCCACGCGAGAGCCGGGCCAACTGTTGCCCTTGCATGGCAATGCGACGCGCCACTTCAATCGAGGTGCTGAGCATCTGCACCTGGCTGCGCGAGATCTTTCCTGTCGAAATCAGGTCGTGGACGATGCGCTGCATATCTGCCAGGGGGTCAGACAACTGCAAGCCGATGACCCCGGCGATTTCGAGGCCCGTTGCCGTTGCGCCGGGCTGGCGCCCGGCCTCAGGCGCCAAGCCTGCCGAAACAAGTGGGTCGGGGCCCATCAATCCCATACGCCAATCTGGTCATCAAACACGAAGCTGACCAGTTTAACGACTCCGGCGCTTCTGTTGAACCGAGCCATCATCCTTTACACCAAGCCCAAAAGCACCCGGACCAGGTCCTGCGGGGCGCTGACCATGGGATCGTGCCCGGTGCGCATCTCGATCAATTGGCAACCCGCGTGCCATTGCCCGCCCCAGAATCCGGGGTCCGCCAAGCGGCGTCGGATGGGGTCGATCGTCGCCAGTGGAGGCTCGATGCAACTGACGTACGTGCGCGGCACGCGCGCGACCCTGCTCGGGTCGAACGCCAGACTTTGGGTGTATGGAAGACCTGGGTGCGGCCGCACTTGGCGCATCACCCAGGCATGTCCAGGGCCTTGCAGGCCATACAGGGACGCGTCGGGTGCCGGTAGGGTGTTTTGGGGCGATGCCTCAATGGCCGCCAAGCGGGCAGCGCGGGTTTCCGAGGGATGCGAGTCGCCCCATGCCTCACCCGGTGACGGAACCATGGCGTCCAGGTAGATCAGGCGCCCCAGACGTTGCGGCATCCGGTCGGCAATCGCCGTTCCAAGCATGCCCGCGTACGAGTGGAGGACCAGCAAAGGCTGATCCAGTTCCTCGGCGTCCATGGCAGAAACCACATCCTGGATGTGAGTCTCCAGGTTGATGTCGGGCGTCAACAGATGCGCCCGCTCGCCGACACCTGTCAGCGTGACAGCATGGGCGCGATGCCCTGCCCGAATCAGCGCCGGAAGCACGTCTCGCCAGCACCAGGCTCCGTGCCAGGCACCGTGAACCAGAAGAAAGTCTGCCATTCAATTCACCCATGGAACCGACGCCAATCTGCCGATTGTGGCGACATTTGCTCGCACGTGTCGGATCCATCCTTGATACTTCGCTGCAATGACTCGAACCCTGACACCGGCGCATGCCATGGTTGTATTTGCTGCATTCGCCTTTGCTTATTTCTTTTCGGCGTTGATACGGTCCGTCACCGCGACCTTGGCCCCAACCCTCACACAGGCCTTCCAGTTGTCGGCCAGTGACCTGGGCTTGTTGGCTGGCGGATACTTCCTGGGTTTTGCAGCCACCCAGTTGCCATTGGGCGCTTGGCTGGACCGCTATGGTCCACGGCGGGTTCTGGCCTGCTTTCTTTGTGTGGCTGTTGCCGGTTGCGCTGCGTTTGCCCTGGCCTCCCAGTTTTCAGGTCTGTTGCTGGCACGCATCCTTTGCGGTGTGGGCGTCAGCGCCTGCCTCATGGCGCCATTGACCGGGTACCGACGGTGGTTCACGCCAGGCGCGCAGTTGCGTGCAAACTCCTGGATGCTCATGACGGGTTCACTCGGGATGCTGGCATCGACGCTGCCCGTGCAATGGCTCCTGCCCAGCCTTGGCTGGCGCCCGCTGTTCGCGATCCTGGCTGCGGCACTGGTGATTTGCATCGGCCTGGTGGTGTGGCTGGTGCCCGAGTGGACCTCGGGCGATAGCGCCACCGCAGCCGCATCGGCCCCAGGCCCGCGTTCAAGCAGCCTCCTGGCCAGCTATGCGCCGGTGTGGCGTCACCCGTATTTCCGTCGCATGGCCCCGATCGGCTTCTTTTGTTACGGCGGATTGCTGGCGGTGCAAACCCTTTGGGCTGGCCCATGGATGCTGCGGGTGGCCGGTTTCACGCCAGATCAATCCGCGCAAGGCCTGTTTGTCATCAACCTTTGCATGCTCTGCACATTCTGGACCTGGGGCCTTGTCAATCCGATGCTGGCAAAACACGGTTGGAGCGCTGAACGGCTCATGGCATGGGGTCTGCCGTGGAGCTTTGTGGTGCTTACTATATTAATAGTAGCAAACAAAGAATATCCAGCGCTCGCCACAGCCGGATTGACCTTGTACTGTATGGCGTGCAGCTTCATTTCGCTGGCACAACCGGCCGTCGGCATGGCGTTTGATGCGTCGCTCGCCGGGCGGGCCTTGTCCGCCTACAACCTGGTGATTTTCTCGGGTGTGTTTGTTGTTCAGTGGGGAATTGGCCTGGTTACCGATGCCCTGCAGCGCCTGGGCTGGGGCGCAGTGGACGCCCTGCGTGGCTCCATGGCAATCTTTCTTTCTTGCTGTGTGCTGTCCTATCTGATCTTCCTGGCGCGCAAAGCCGATAATTCATCTCCATGACCTCCCTGTTGATCATGGCGCACGCACCCCTGGCCAGCGCCATGCGGCAGTGTGTCCTGCATGTCTTCCCCGACAGCGTGGCGCACGTGGCGGCGCTGGACGTTCAACCCAACGTGGCGCCAGACGAAACGCTGGCGTCGGCCAGGGTGCTGTTGTCGCAACTGCCCCCGGGAGGAACCCTTCTGTTGACGGACGTGTTTGGCGCGACGCCCTGCAACCTGGCGCAGCGCCTGGTGGACGGGAACCGCACGCGCCTGGTGACGGGCGTGAACTTGCCGATGCTGCTGCGTTGCGTGACCTACCGCCACGAATCCATCGACAGCGTGGTGGCGCGTGCCGTGGCTGGTGGCACGGCTGGTGTGATGCAGGTTGCCGTTGCCGCGCCCCAGAATCAAGTTGCCAAGCCCCATGATCAAACGCACCACGACCATCAACAATAAGCTGGGCCTGCACGCCCGCGCCTCCGCGAAACTGGTCAAATTGGCCGGCTCGTTTCCTTGCGAAATCTGGTTGCGCCGTGGTGAGCGGCGCGTCAACGCCAAGAGCATCATGGGCGTGATGATGCTGGCCGCCGGCATCGGTTCCGAAGTGGAACTTGAGGCCCAAGGCGAGCGGGAAGCCGAGGCCATGGATGCATTGTTGGCTCTGATCGCTGATAAGTTTGGGGAGGGCGAGTGACCTTCGCCATCGATGGCCTTGCCGTTTCACGGGGCATCGCGATTGGCCGGGCGGCTGTGGTGGCTTCAAGCCGCGTCGACGTCGCTCACTACTTCGTCAAGCCCGAGCAGATCGACGCAGAGATCGATCGCGTGCGTGCAGCTCGCAATGCCGTTGTCGAGGAAATCCAGAGGATTCAGCACGAGCTTCCCTCCGATGCGCCGCACGAGCTCGATGCCTTGCTGGATGTCCATCTGATGCTGCTGCAGGACGAAGGCCTGAGCACCGGGGTCAAGCACTGGATCTCCGATCGCCTCTACAACGCCGAATGGGCGCTGACCACCCAGCTGGAAATCATCGCCCGACAGTTCGACGAAATGGAGGACGAGTACCTGCGCGAGCGCAAGGCCGACCTGGAACAGGTGGTCGAGCGCATCCTGC
>CAYNWR010000224.1:0-5276 GCA_964400915.1 uncultured Burkholderiaceae bacterium | reverse complement strand
CGCCAGCAGGCTGCCGCTGCGGTCGTCGCCCAGCGTGAAGACGTGGCGCGTGCCGGCCTTGAAGGCAATCGTGCTCACCCAGGGAAAGTTCGCCGGCGTGCACACCACCACGGCAGGCTCGGCATTGCCCACGAAGTACTCGATCTCGCCGGCCTGGTAGGCCGTGTTGAGCGGCAGGAAGACATGCCCGCTGCGCAAGGTGGCCAGGTACAGCAGCATCGCCTCGACAGACTTCTCGACCTGCACCGCAATGCGCGAGCCCGCCGGAAGCTCCAGCGATTCGAGCAGGTTGGCCAGCATGGCCGTTGCGCGATCGAGGTCGCGCCACGAATAGGCCAGGCCGTTGTCGGTCTCGACAGCGACACCGTCCAGGTCGGCGGGAAAGCGCTCGCGCAGGGCGGCGTAGAGATTCTCGTTGCTCATCGATACTATATAAATGCTAGCAATCCATCAAGATCTGAAGCTCGCTACTGGCCAATAAGTTCAAAAAATTGCGCTGAAGGCCTAGTCGAGCTTGGCGCCTGATGCCTTCACCACCTGGGACCAGCGGCGCACTTCGGCTGACACGAACTCGCCGAACTGCTGGGGGTTGTAGGGCGAGTACTCCGCACCCTGATTGGCCCAGACGGCCTTGGACTCGTCGGTGTTGCACGCCTTGCGGATTTCATCCCCGGCTCGCGCCAACACCGCCGCCGGCGTGCCCTTGGGCGCCCACACGCCGTACCAGGTGGTGACGGTGTAGTCGGGCAAACCCAGTTCCGCTGCGCAAGGCACATCGGGGATGGCCGCGTTGCGTTTGGCACCGGCCACCATCAGGGCCTTGATGCGCCCGCCCTTGATGTGCGCTGCCGACGAGCCCAGTCCATCGAACATCATGTCCACGTTGCCGGCGATCAGATCCTGCAAGGCCGGGCCCGCGCCCCGGTAGGGAATGTGGGTGATGAAGGTGCTGGTCTGCTGCTTGAACAACTCGCCCGCCAGGTGGTGCGACGTGCCGCTGCCGGCCGATCCATAGTTGAGCCGGCCCGGATTGGCTTTGACATAGGCGAGAAAGTCCTTGAAGTTGCCAGCCGTGACACGGCGTGGATTGACAACCACCACCTGCGGCACGACCGCCACCAGCTGGATGGGCAGGAAATCCTTTTCGATGTCGTAGTCCAGGCGCGGGTACATGCTGGGTGCGATCGTGTGATGCACCGCGCCCATGAAGAGCGTGTAGCCATCGGGTGCGGCCTTGGCGGCCACACTGGCGCCCACCGTGCCACCCGCACCGCCCTTGTTGTCGATCACCAGTTGGCGGCCGGTCAGGCGCGCGAACTGGGCCGACATCGGGCGGGCAAAGGCATCGGTGCCCCCCCCTGCGGGGAACGGCACCACCAGGTTGACGGGCCGCGTCGGCCAGTTGCCGGCCTGCGCCTGCGCAAGCGACCAGGGCGCGCCGGCCACACCCGAGGCCAGGGCCAGGGCAACGCGGCGGCGCGTGAGGGAACCGGGGTTTGTCATGGAATGTCTCCTGTCGATGGTGATTTGAGCGAAATTGTGGGCCAGCCAGACCGGGGTCAACGCAACACGCGGCTGGCCTGTGCCTGATCCACCAGGCGCTTGGCGTCCTCGGCGGTGAGGAAACCTTCGGCCTGCACACGCGCGGCGGCCCGGCGCACGGCCGCCACATACCCCTCGTGACTGCCATATCGCTCTTCGAGCGACAGGCGCGGATCGCCGTTGGCACGCCGCTCGGCCGCCGTGCGTGCAAAGGGGATCATGCCACCCATGTAGCCACAGATCTGTCCCTTGTGGAACCCGTCCGCGGTGATGTTCCAGCCCAGGTAGGTTCCCAGGGGTGCCTGCAGAAGCACGACCGGAACCCCGTCGTACTCGTTGCCGTCCGCGTCCACCTTGGGCGCCCACATGGGCAGCACCTGGCGCACCGGCGGAATGCCGTGGCCGGCCACACCGGAGCCATCGGTGCTGTTGAAGCCAGCACCCCAGTCGTAGTCGATCACCGGGTTGACGAAATCCGGCTCGGGTGCGGTGGGCCGCAGCCCAGGCAGGGTCGGCAATCCGATGGCCGTCTTGTTGGCAGGCACCAGCGTGCCTTGCGCCAGGGTCGGGTAGCGGCTCGCTGGCGGCTCGATGCCTTGCGCCACCCACTTGCGGAAATGCTCGCGGATCGCGTTGACCGACTCCAGATGCGACACGGGGTTGGCCGACAGCACCGCACGGCCCCAGTTGTTGCCCGGGCACATGGCCCCGGGCGCCGGCAGGGCCGCGCCCGGCAGGCTCGTGTCAAAACCACCGGCGCCACCCCCATGAGTCGTGCTGGGGATGTAGTAGCGGCGCACGTGGCCGGGCAAAGGCAGGTCGGTCTTGCCATCGGTGCCGATCCATTCGGGCGTGAGCTTGAGCGCCCACACCTCGGCCGAACCGAAATGCTCGACGATCTTGGGGCAGGTGCGTGTGGCCATGCAGCGGTCCAGGATGCCGGCCGTTGGCCCGCCGCGGACCGGGTCGGCCGCCGGCAACCACCATTGCGGGCCTTCGCTGCCGGCCTGGTACAGCTCCAGCCAGCCATCGGGCTGCGCCCAGCGGAAATTGAGCGCGATGCGTCGCCCCGCAATGATGGGCCACAGGCCATCGTGCACGGCCTGCCCCGTGGCGCCGTTTTCCGCCTGGTTGAAGCCCAGGTGCAGCCACCCACGCAGGAAGTTGCCCGACTGCGAGATACCGCGCCCGATGCTGTGCCGAACCAGGCCGGCCACGGGGTTGGGCGTGCCCTGGTCGTCGGCCTGGGCGGTCTTGAAGAAGTGGCCCACGTCGCGCCACGCCGCCAAGCCGATCCCCAGCGCGTACGCATCCGCGGTCTTGAAGGTCACCTGATACAGCAGCCTGGCATCAAAGCCGCCCTTGACACAGATCTGCGTGGCGTCCGGGGTGCCGGGAAACGGGTTGTTCGCATCGCAGCGTGCCCAGGCCCAGTCGCCAGGGGCCACACGCTGCTCGCCGACCACCTCGCCGCGCGTGGATTCGGCCACCCGGGTGACCAGGGTCGATTCGCGCGTGTCCAGGCTGATGGGTTTGTAGGGAACGGGGTTGTTGAGCACGATCAGGGGCTGCGAGGCCGGCCCCGAGCGATTGACGATGCGCCCCATGGTCTCGCCGACGATGCGCGATCCATCGGCGTTCTTGGCGATCGGCAACTGCAGCCAATGGGTGGCCGTCACGCTGGCGCTCATGCTGGGCCGCACGGCGGTCCAGCCCGAGTTGTCGCCCTGCCAGGCGCTGTTGAGCTCGATGTCACCGGCTGCGCGTTCCAGCGGTGGATTGAGCATCAGCCGACGCCCGCGGTTGGGCACGTCGTGCCACATCAGGCCGCTGGCCTTGCTGCCATCCACCGGCCGGATCAGGTGGAAGGTGGCCACGTAGCGCACCTTGCCATCGGCCTCCCGGACCCGTTCGATGTCCTGGATCAGGCGGTTGGTGGGCAGGCTTGGATCGAGCTCACCAAAGGCGCGGCCCGCGATCATCTCGCTGGGCACACCGCCGCTTTGGGCGGCAGGCACGGGGGCACGTTCGTCGATCACGATGCGCGTGACGCGCGCCTGGACCACTTGAGCGGCCACCAGCATCAGCGACAGCAGCGCCAGGCGCTTGAGCGCACCGCCACTGCCGCAGCGGGCACGGAAAGGGGCAACCATGTCTAGTCTCCTGCGTTTGTTGTTTCTTGAGCCCACACCAGTCCGGCATGGCTTGGCACGCCGGCCCGATCTTCATGTTACGACAGCAGCGATTGCACCGCCGACGACACCGGCACCTGGCCCTGCGCCAGTTCGGCGCGGTGCCGATCGAGGCGCTTGAGGTCGTAGTGGTAGTTGACCATCAGCCCGCAGGATTGGCGCTGCCCCTTGGGCGACGGATCGGCCGCCCAGTTGATCGCTTCGACGCGCGCCCCATTGCCCAGATGAAACCGCGCCACCGAGTCCAGCACGCGCCCATCGGGTGACTTGGCGCTGGCCAGGTACCGAGCCCCCAGGCGCAGCAGCGCACGCGCCACCGCACTGCGCTCGTCCGCGTCGCCCGCGGCATCGGCAGAGCGGGTGGTGGCTTGGGCACTGGCCACACGCAGCAAGCCTTCCATGTCGCCAGCCTCGGGCGGCAAATCGGCGCGCAAACGCTCGGGAAGGCGATCGTATTCGGCGGCGCCGGCCTTTTGCAACCAGGCGCGCAAGCCTGGAATGGGCGACAGCGTGGCAAAGGTCTTGAGCTGCGCAAACTCGCGCTGCAAGGCCTCGACCACCCGCTTGATCAGCGAATCGCCAAAACTCACGCCGCGCAGACCCGTCTGCGTGTTGCTGATCGAATAGAAAATGGCCGTGGTGGCGCGGCGCAGGTCGACCGTTGCCGCGGATTCGTCAAGCAGCGGCGTGATGCTGCGGGCCATCTCGCGCAACAGGGCCACCTCGACGAAGATCAGCGGCTCGTCCGGCAGGCGCGGATGAAAAAAGCCGTAGCAGCGCCGATCCGAGTCGAGACGGTTCTTGACATCGGCCCAGCTGCGGATGTCATGCACGGCCTCGTACTTGATCAGTTTCTCGACCAGCGATGCCGGTGAATCCCAACTGATGCGCCGCAGCTCCAGGAAGCCGACGTCGAACCAGGTCGAGAACATGTACTCCATCTCGACGTCCAGGGCCCGCAGACGGCGGTCGGTCTTGAGCGCCTCCTGCATTTCGGCGCGCAGGTCGACCAGGAAGCGCACGCCATCGGCATCGGCGCTGAAGCGTTGCAGCAGGCGCCGCCGCGGCGACACCGTGGCGCGTCGAAACAGCACCTCGGCCGCCGCCTCGTCGGCGGTGCCGATGGCTGCTGCCAACTGGGCCTGCGCGGCCTTGACGCGCTCGGGGTCGGCAACAAACTGCTCGCTCATCAGCAGCCACATGTCGCGACGTTGCTCCGGCGTGGCGCCTTGGTACCAGCGCACCAGTTCGCCAGCGCGACGGCCGCCCTCGACCTCGCTCACCGCCGGATCGACCACCCCCTTCAAGGCATCCAGCGTGCGGCGCAGCACCCGCGGTGACAAGGCCTCCGTGCCCCGGCGCAGGTGCGCCGCCAACCGCTCCTGCGTGCTGCGCAAGGTCACTGCGGGGGAGGCGAGCCCGGTCTTGCGTTCCAGCCAGCCCGTGGTGTTCATGGAACCACCCTCAGTTTCTGGCTGCGGGCCAGTTCGCGCAGCGCCTCGCGCTGGCGCGTGAGGTGGGTGCGCATGGCCGTTTCGGCGC
>CAYNWR010000223.1:0-5282 GCA_964400915.1 uncultured Burkholderiaceae bacterium | reverse complement strand
AGGGTGCCCGTGGCCAGGCGACCCGAATACCCATGGCGCTTCATCTCGGGCAGAGCCACCGAGGTGATCGTTGCAGCCGTTGCCACGGAAGAGCCACAGATGGCGCCGAAGGCCGCACTGGCCAGCACCGCGGCCATCGCCAGACCGCCCCGCAAGCGGCCCATCACGGCTGCAGCGAACTCAAACAAGGCTTTGGAGATGCCACCTTGGGTGGCGATGTGCCCCATGAGGATGAACAGGGGGATCACCGAGAGGTCGTAACTGGCAAAACGGGCAAAGGCCTGGGTGTTCAGAAAATTGGACAGCGGCACCCAACCCGCCTGCGCGAGGTAGCCCACGCAGCCGGCCACAAACATCGTGACCGCAATCGGCACGCGCACGGCCATCAAGGCCAGCATGAGGCCGAAGATCGACAAGGCAATGGCCACGGGGCTCACGGAACTGCCCTCCGCACGGGGTGCTCCAGGATGAGTGCTTGGGAGCGGCCCGGCGCGCTCATGCGCGCTCGCCGGGTTTGATGGCCTGGGGCCCCAGGCTTTGCACCAGGGCGATCAGCGCCGTCAGGACCAGCGCGGGGACCATGAAGGCATAGACGATCCACTCGGGAAAGCCCAGCATCATCGTGCCGGCCTGGGATTTCCAGGCGTTGATGCCGCCAATGGCGGTGCGCCAGGCCAGAAACGCGATCACCAGGCCCAGCAGCCCGGCGCCCAGGCGATCCAATCGAGCCGTGGTTGCCGGTGAAGCCTTGGCCGTGAAGAAGTCGACGATGATGTTGCCGCGTTGGACTTGGCACCAGGGCAGGAACATCGCCACCGCCGCACCGGCCGCGACACCGGTCAACTCAAAATCGCCGGCCATGGAAACACCGATCGTGTTGCGTCCGATCAGGTTGCCGCAGGTGACCAGGGTGACACCCGTCATCAGCAGCCCCGCGCCAACGGCGCACCAACGCGCCAGCCATTCAAGAACTCGCAACACCGTCTCCTTGATCGGGGTGCGGCCAGACACATCCGAGGTCCAGCGCAGCAGCCACAACGACAGTATGGGTAAATCCGACTTGCCCTGAAAGCGTTATATCAATCTGCCAGCTATTGCAGAACGTGATATCACGCACCGGACGGTGAACGCCGATCAGGCGACCTGAACGGACAGCGGTACCAGCCCATCCACGCCGCCGTTCAATGTGTCCCCCACCACGACGGCGGCAACCCCTTCGGGCGTACCCGAATAGATCAGATCGCCCGGCTGCAAGGTCCAGGCCTTGGACAGGTGTTCGATGGTCTCGCCGATGTTCCAGATCAATTTGTCCACGTTGCTTCGCTGTCGGTCCTTGCCGTTCACCTGCAGCCAGATGCCGGCCTTGGTGACATCACCGGCCTGGGCGGCCGGGGTGATGGGGCCGATGGGGGCGGATTCCTCAAAAGCCTTGCCGATGCACCAGGGGCGGCCCTGTTTCTTCATTTCGCCTTGCAGGTCGCGCCGCGTCATGTCCAGCCCGACGGCGTAGCCGTAGATGTGGGACGCGGCATCGGCTGCGGCGATGTTGCGGCCCCCGCGCCCGATGCAGACGACCAACTCGATTTCGTGGTGCAAGTCCTTGGTCAGGCTTGGGTAATGGATCGTGCCGACCTGGCCCGCATCGACCGGGACCACGGCACTGGCCGGCTTCAGAAAGAAGAACGGGGGCTCCCGGCCCGTGAAGCCCATCTCCTTGGCATGCTCGACATAGTTGCGTCCGACGCAATACACCCGGTGAACCGGAAAGCGCTCGACGCGCCCGACCACGGGCACCGATACCTGCGCCGGGGGTGCAAACACAAAACTCATGGCAGCCTTTCTTCGCGATGGATGCCCAGCGCCACATGCACCGGACGGTCTGAGAAGCTGAAGAGCACACAGCCTTCAGCGGACAACAGGCGCGCAGTGTGCCACGAGGGCACCACCACATGGTCACGCGGCCCGACGTGGTGCGTGACGTCGGATCCGTCGGGGGCGGCCACCTCGATCGTCGCCTGGCCTTCCACCACGCTGTAGACCGCGCCATCGGTCTGGCGCCAGGCCTTGCCGGCAAATCCCCTGGGCAGGCGCTGCATGAACGTGGCCATGGTGGGCATGGGAAATCCGCCGGTCAGCGGATTGATGTAGCGCAGCTTCACACCGTCCCAGGCGTCGATCGGCGCGTGGCGCTCCAGATGATCGAGCGCCTCGCGCGAACGCTCGTAGGGGTAGCTGAAGATGGGCGATGTGGCACCAAAGGGTGCGTCGCCGCGCATGGGCGCCATGTTGTGGCCGTAGCGGGCAAAGCTGTTGCCGGCCGTTTGAGTCACCGTCTGCGACTTGTCCGGGCTGTTCTCGGCAAACCCCGCATCAAAGAATCGGATGGTGGGTATGTCCAGGCCGTCGAGCCAGACCACGGGCACCTCGGCATCGTTGCCATGGTCGTGCCAGGTCCAACTGGGTGTGATGATGAAATCACCCGGCTTCATCACGGTGCGTTCGCCATCCACCGCCGTGTAGGCGCCCTGGCCCTCGACGATGAAACGCAAGGCGCTCTGCGTATGCCGGTGGGCCGGTGCAATTTCGCCCGGCAGGATCAGTTGCAGCCCCGCATACAGCGACTGCGTGATGGCGCTCTGACCCGGCAGGCCGGGGTTCTCCAGGATGATCACGCGCCGCACCGCCTCTTCGGCGCTGATCACCTCGCCCGCACGCATGAGCAAGGGGCGCAGGGTGTCGTAGTGCCAGCAGGCGCTGCGGCAGGGCGACTTGGGCTGCAGGGGCACCAGCGCGTGCAGCACTTCCCACAAGGGCGTGGCGTGGTGGGGCGCCATGTCCTGATAGAGCTGGGCGCGCAGGGCCTGCGTGTTCAGGGGGGCATTCATCGCGAGCTCCTTGGAAAAGTGGCGCGGCACCGATTTGATAAGTATACGTATCAAAATAATGGGCGTTGCCGCCCTCTACACTTGCGCGCCATGCAATCCCTTTTCAATTTTCGTGTGGCGCCGGGCTACCTGATCCGTCGGGCGCACCAGCGTTCGGTGGCCCTGTTCGCAGCCCAGACGGCCGCTTTCGATCTCACGCCCGTGCAGTTTGCAATGCTCAACGTGCTGGCCGAGGCACCGGGGTGCGACCAGATCAGCCTGGCGCAGCGCGTGGCCTTTGATGCGGCCACATCGGGATCGGTGATCGGGCGTCTGGAAGCCAAGGGCCTGGTGCGGCGCCGTGCCGACGCGGCCGACCGACGCCGCAAGCTGCTGTGGCTCACACCCAAGGGAAGGGCGGTGCTGCAGCGCATCGCGCCCGAAGTGGCCAAGGTGCAGGACGAGCTGCTGGCGCCGCTGACTCAGAACGAGCGAGAAAGCCTCATCGAACTGCTGGGGAAATTGAACGCCTCAGGTGCCTGAGGCAGCTCAGGTACCTCAGGCGGCCCAGGTGGATCGGGTGACCCGCAGGGGTCACACCGCGGATTCACCTGTCGATTTGCCAACCAAGTCGAAGTGCTCCACCTGCGGCGGGGCCGCAAAGTAACTTCCGATGATGGCGCGCCATTCGGCAAACAGCGGCGACTGCCGAAAGCCCACCATGTGATCATCCACGCTGTCCCAGAAGATCTGCAGCACATAGCGCTCGGGCGATTCAATGCCGCGATTGACCTTGAAGCCCCGAAACCCCTTGGCGCGACTGGCCACGGTGTTGGCCGCACGAACGATCGCTTCTTCGAAAGCAGCGTTCTGGCCTGGGTGGATGCGGATGTCGGCAAGTTCGAGGATCATGGGGTGTGCTTGGTGTTGTGGGGTGCTATTAAAAACGAAGCTAACTTGTCAAGACTGATGCGCGCTGCGGGGCAATCTGATCAAAAAACTGGCTCAAGAACGCAAAAAGCACCCGATGGGGTGCTTTTTGGATTTTGCCTCAGAAGGGGCTATTCGCCCATCCGAAGCCCGGTCTGATGGGATCAGGCCTTGGTCCCCATCGCACGGCGGCGAACCGACATCAAGCCCAGCAGTGCGGCGCCCATGAGCGCGAGTGAGCCGGGCTCGGGGACGCCGGGCGGGGGTGGGGGAGAATCGGTTTTTGTCCCTGCAACGGCCAGGATCTTGAAATAATCATTACCGCTGCCAAGCGTCCCATACTGATTTGAGTTGGTTGTTCCGAATGATCCGTTGTACGCACTGATAAGCCAGTAGCTTGATGAGATCGACGTGTTGACAGTTGCCGTCGACAAGTTTCCACTAAGCCCTACGTTTGCAAAGTTGCCAACTACCGTCCACCCTGCATTCAACAAGGTCCCTGTCGTGGTTGCATCATTTGAACCACCGGTGATTGTTTTTCCGGCAACTGGTGCAGGAGTTCCAGTGCCCTGGTATGCCAGGATCGTGATGTCGGTGTCCCCGCCCTTCCAGCCGATCCCGAATGAACTCAAGCTCACCGCCTTGTTTCCAAAATCCAGGAGCAGGACGTCCGTACCGTACTGGTTGTCCATGGCGTGGGGCCCAGTAGCGTTCGGATCTTCGACCAGCGATGGTCTCACACCAGCGACCACGCCAGTGCCATAGCTCGAACCCCATTCATAAATCGTCGCGGAATTCAGCACCGTTCCGACTGAAGTGCTATTAGTTTGTGTCGAATAGCCTTTGATTTGGGCGCTGGCTGTTGAGTTGGAACAATTGCCAACGGTGTAAACGGTAGGGCTAGCAGGGCTGGCCGCAGCGTTAGCGCAATCATTGGTCAGGTTCAGATTCCAATTGGTGGTGGCTGCTGAGGCAGCCGTTGCGAACAGCGAAGCAAAGGAAACTTGAAGTGCGATTTGACCCCACCGAGTTTGAGTTTGCCGTAGCTGGATCATTGCCGGACCTCTTTGGATGCGATTGCGATGCTAAGGATAAGCATTATTTGGGCCAGACAATAAAAATCATATGAATCAAACATTTAGATCGTGCTTCGCAAGATCCAAGACGTTTGTGTAAAAAAAATCGACATCTGCGAGGGACATCTTGGACTAGTCCTGGGCGATCCGCCGCGCGGCTTCTGCGCCAGGGAAATTCTGTGCCAAACGCAGGGCGGCTTTGGCTTCTTGGGCCGCTTCCTGTTTTCGCCCCAGTTTATGAAGGGCAATTGCGAGGTGGGTCCGGATTTCAGCGTTATCGGGAGCTCGAAGGCGCGCATCACGCAACAGCTGGAGGGCCCGGTCTGTCTGCCCGGCGTTGAAGAGCGCCCAGCCCAGGGTGTCGATGACCAGGGGGCTGTTCGGGGCCTTGGCGGCGGCCTGTTCTGCGACT
>CAYNWR010000222.1:0-5282 GCA_964400915.1 uncultured Burkholderiaceae bacterium | reverse complement strand
TACGCCTATCGTGACCGCCGCACCAAGAAACGTGTTTTC
Source organism: uncultured Burkholderiaceae bacterium (assembly GCA_964400915.1). GTDB lineage: Bacteria > Pseudomonadota > Gammaproteobacteria > Burkholderiales > Burkholderiaceae_C > CAYNWR01. Next base: position 5,243 of record CAYNWR010000222.1, on the reverse strand, counting down.
CGCCAATTGTGGATCGCGCGTATCAACGCGGCTGCCCGCGAAATGGGCCTGACCTACAGCCAGTTTGCCAATGGTCTGCGCAAGGCGGCCATTGACATCGATCGCAAGGTACTGGCCGATCTGGCGGTGCACGACAAGGCTGCTTTTGGCAGCATCGTCGAGCAGGTCAAGGCCAAGCTCGCGGCCTGAGTTCGGTCGTTGGCGCCGCAGGGCGGCGCCTGCGTTTTCTCTCAGAGAGGCCAGTGAAAATCTGGCCTTTTTCATTTTGAGTGTGGATCACGACAACATGAGCGATCTGGATGCCATTGTCGAAGACGCGCATTCGGCCTTTGCCGCTGCGCAGACACCGGCGCAACTGGAGAATGCCAAGGCCCGGTTTCTCGGCAAGGCGGGCGCCATCACCGAACTGATGAAAGGTCTGGGCGCCTTTGGCCTCGACGAGAAGAAAGCCCGAGGCGGAGCCATCAACCGCGCCAAGCAGGCCATCGAGGAAAGCCTGTCCGCGCGGCGACAGGCGCTTTCCGACGCCCAGCTCGACGCGCAACTCAAGTCCGAATCGCTGGACATCAGCTTGCCCGGTCGCCCGCGCGAATTGGGCGGGCTGCACCCCGTCAGCCGCACGCTCGAGCGCATCGAGTCCATCTTTGCAAGCATGGGCTTCGACGTCGCCGAAGGCCCCGAGATCGAGACCGACTGGCACAGTTTCACGTCGCTGAACAACCCGCCCAACCACCCCGCGCGTTCCATGCAGGACACGTTCTATGTGGACTTGAAGGGCGCTGACGGTATTGCCTACAACCTGCGCCCGCACACCAGTCCGATGCAGGTGCGCTATGCCCATCAACAGGTGAAGCGCCATGCAGCTGCGGCGAAGGCCGGCCAGCCGATGCCCGAGATCCGCGTGATTGCGCCGGGCCGCACCTACCGTGTCGACAGCGATGCCACCCATTCACCGATGTTCCATCAGTGTGAGGGGCTGTGGCTGGGCGAGAACGTCAGCTTCAAGGATTTGAAGGTGGTGTTCACGGCTTTCTGCAAGGCCTTCTTCGAAAACGACGATCTGGTGCTGCGCTTTCGCCCCAGTTTTTTTCCTTTCACCGAACCCAGTGCCGAGATCGACATCCAGTTTCGCGATGGGCCCTTGGCCGGGCGCTGGCTGGAGGTGGCCGGTTCGGGACAGGTGCATCCCAACGTGGTGCGCAACATGGGGCTTGACCCCGAGCACATGATCGGTTTTGCCTTTGGCATGGGCCCCGATCGATTGGCCATGCTGCGCTATGGGGTGTCCGACCTGCGTCAGTTTTTTGATGGTGACGTCCGCTTCTTGTCGCAGTTCCGATGAAGAAAAAGACCTTGTTCCTCCCTGCCGCTGTTTCCTGATCACCTCACGCCATGCAGTTCCCTGAATCCTGGTTGCGCGAATTCTGCAACCCCGCCCTGGACACCAACGCCCTGGCGCAGTCGCTCACGATGGCGGGTCTTGAGGTCGAGGATGTCCGTCCAGTTGCACCGCCGTTTACGTCGGTGGTGGTGGGCCTCATTCGCCGTGCCGATCCTCATCCCAATGCCGATCGCTTGCGCGTGTGCGAGGTTGATGTCGGCGAAGCCGTGCCCCTGAGCATTGTTTGTGGCGCACCCAATGCACGTGCCGGCATCAAGGTGCCCTGTGCGCGCGTGGGTGCGCAGCTGCCCCCGGCTGGTGACGGCGATGCCAAGGGTGCTCCGTTCGAGATCAAGCTGAGCAAGCTGCGGGGTGTGGAAAGTCAGGGCATGCTGTGTTCCGCGCGGGAACTGCGCCTGTCTGAAGACCACGGCGGGCTGTTCGAATTGGCTGGCGATGCGCCGGTGGGTGCCAACGTGCGCGACGTGCTCAAGCTCGACGATCACGTTTTCACGCTCAAGCTCACCCCCAATCTAGGGCATGCACTGGGTGTCTTCGGGATCGCGCGCGAACTGTCAGCCATCACCGGTGCGCCCTTGGTGCGCCCAGAGATTGCACCGGTCCCGGCCGGGCATGGCGACATCTTGCCTGTGCGGGTGTCGGCACCTGATCTGTGCGGCCGTTTCTCGGGCCGCATCGTGCGTGGGGTGAATGCCCAAGCGCCGTCGCCAGCGTGGCTGGTCGATCGTCTGGCCCGCTGTGGGCAGCGCAGCGTATCGGCCCTGGTTGATATTTCCAACTACGTGATGTTCGAGTATGGGCGGCCCACCCACATATTCGATCTGGACAAGATTCACGGGGGCTTGGAGGTCCGCTGGGGGCGTGTGGGCGAGTCGCTCAAGCTTCTCAACGGCAACACGATCGAGCTGGACGAACGGGTCGGCGTCATTGCCGACGAACAGGCCGTTGAATCGCTCGCGGGCATCATGGGGGGTGACGCCACGGCCGTGGGCGACACCACGACCAACATTTATGTGGAGGCCGCGTTCTGGTGGCCCGAGGCGGTTGCCGGTCGTTCGCGACGGTTCAATTTCTCGACCGATGCGGGGCACCGTTTCGAGCGCGGGGTCGACCCGAGCCTCACGGTCTTGCACATCGAGCGCATCACGCGCTTGATCCAGCAGGTTTGCGGGGGCGTTGCCGGGCCGATGGACGACCACCAGCCCAACATGCCGCCGGCCCGCCAAGTCACGCTGCGTGTGGCGCGCGCAGCACGCGTCATTGGCATGCCGCTCACGCAGGCGCAATGCGAGGACGCGCTGCGCCGGCTCGAATTGCCGGTTCAGGCCAGCGACGGCGTATTGACAGTCACCGCACCAGCCCACCGGTTCGACCTCAACATCGAAGAAGACCTGATTGAAGAAGTTGCACGCCTGATCGGCTACGACCGGTTGCCCGACACCATGCCCATTGCCCCTGTTCTGGCACGGGTTCCCAGCGAAAACCGGCGTGGGCCGTTTGCGGTGCGGCATCGACTGGCTGGCCTGGGGTTTCAGGAAACGATCAACTTCAGCTTCGTCGAGGAATCCTGGGAACGGGATTTGCATGGCAACAGCGATCCGATACGCCTGTTGAACCCGATTGCAAGCCAATTGGCCGTGATGCGCACGTCATTGCTTGGCTCTTTGCTACAAGTATTGAAGTACAACCACGACCGCAAGGCCGATCGCGTGCGCGTGTTTGAGCTGGGCCGGGTGTTTCGCCGCCATGCCCAGATGCCAAGCGACGACGCCACCGTTGCCGGTGTTGACCAGCCCATGCACGTCGCAGCACTGGCCTGGGGCCCCGTCGCTCCACTGGACTGGAGCGCAGGAAAATCCCGACCAGTTGATTTCTTTGACCTCAAAGGTGATCTGGAGGCGCTGCTGGCGCCGCAGCAAGCACTGTTTGAGCCGGGTGGACATCCCGCGTTTCACCCAGGTCGGCATGCCCAGGTGATCGTGCAGGGGCGCGTTGTCGGACACGTGGGCGAGTTGCACCCGCGGTGGGCCCAGTCTTGGGGATTCGCTCAGGCACCCGTGCTGTTCGAGATGGAACTGGATGCGGTCATGCAACGCAGCCTGCCGACGTTGCAGCCCGTGGGGCGCCTGCACCCGGTGGAACGCGATCTGGCGGTGATCGTCGCCGAGCGCTGGACACACGCCGAAGTGATGGCCGCCATCGAGTCCGCGCCCCACGGCGGTCTGCTGGCCCGCGCGGTGCTGTTCGACGTGTTCCGGCCCAAGGCCGGGCAGGTCGCATCCGGCATCGAGCCGGGTGAAAAAAGCCTTGCCGTGCGTCTGTACCTTGATGGCGGTGCTGCAACCCTGACCGACGCCCAGATCGATGCCGCCGTGGGGGCCGTCGTCCAGGCGCTGGGGCAGCGCTGCGCTGCGCGCCTGCGCGCATAGGCCTCTGATACTTCCATTGAGTCGTTGCACAATCACCTGCCATGGAAATAGCTGTCGAAAGCCTCGAAACCCCTGCGCTGACCAAGGCACAGCTCGCCGAGATGTTGTTTGACCAGATCGGACTGAACAAGCGCGAGTCCAAGGACATGGTGGACGCCTTCTTCGATCTCATCACCCAAAGCCTGGTCGATGGCGAAGACGTCAAGATCTCGGGGTTCGGCAATTTTCAGATTCGTGTCAAGAAGCCTCGGCCGGGGCGCAACCCCCGCACCGGCGAATCCATCCCCATCGAAGCGCGCCGCGTCGTGACGTTTCACGCCAGTCAGAAGCTCAAGGATCAGATCCAGACCTGATCGCCCGCGGAAAAACCGCGCACCGCGGCGGCCGGCAAGCGCTGCCCGCGTTGTCCACGTGTTGCGAATCGGCGTGCCCGGCTGATATCAATTGCCTGGCGACCGCCCACACCGTTGTCACCCGGTCCGTCTTCGAGTAATCTCCTCGATTCCTGACGTACCTGCTTGATTTTCAATGGGAAAACCGCTGCCGCCGATTCCGGCCAAACGGTACTTCACCATCGGTGAGGTCGGGGATCTGTGCGCCGTCAAGCCCCATGTGCTGCGCTATTGGGAGCAAGAATTCACGCAGCTTCGGCCCATGAAGCGGCGCGGCAACCGGCGCTACTACCAGCACCACGAGGTGCTCATGATCCGGCGCATCCGCGATCTGCTCTATGACCAGGGCTTCACGATCAGCGGGGCGCGCAACAAGTTGCAGGAGATCGTCCACGAAGAGCGCGAGCGCCAGCGCAGTGGTGAAGTCATGCTGCAGGGCGTCGAGGTCATCGAAGGCGAAGACCTGAGCCCTGAGGACGACGAGATGCTGATGACCGATGAGGATTTGGGCATGGACGAGTCGCACCTGAGTTTTCTGCGCCGCGAACTCCACGAAATCCGCGATCTGCTGGGCTCTGCGTCCTAGCGCAGACAAGGGCGCCGCCGCCCGCCGCTATAATGGAGGGCTGTCTTTCGGTGTGTGGCGCAGCCTGGTAGCGCACTTGCATGGGGTGCAAGGGGTCGAAGGTTCGAATCCTTTCACACCGACCAACATTTGAAGACCTCCGCGTAAAACCGGAGGTCTTTTTCATTGTCTTTGGGCTTCTGCAAGGCCTGTGCAAGGCTTCGGCGCACAATCGCGCAATCGGTGGCACAATCGCCGACGTACCAAGGCCCTTCCCAGCCACAGTCGCATCCGCCAAACGGTTCAGCCGTGCCGCGGAAGGTTTTCTAACCAAGCTAAGTTTCCTCAAGGGAAACGGAGGTCAGCGCAAGATGAGTGAGACAACGTCCCACCAGAATTCGTCGGCGTCGATTTATCGCGCCTACGCCAACAATACCTACCTCTTCGGCGGCAAT
>CAYNWR010000221.1:0-5292 GCA_964400915.1 uncultured Burkholderiaceae bacterium | reverse complement strand
ATCATCAACTCGTTCAGGTGTTCGGCGTTGGGAAACTCGGTGATGGTCGGAGCATGGACGTAACGACCCTTGAAGACCTCGTTCAGGTACATCTTGGCGACCCGACGGGCGGTGTTGCCCGTGTTGTGGTCGTTCTCGGTATCGATGACCAGGGCTGACAGCACGCCCTCCATGCGCTCGCTGACTTCGTCCAGCAGTGCTTCGAGTTCGCCTGGCTGTACGAAATCCGCGATGTTGTCGTTGGCATGGAAACGTTGACGGGCCGCGCGCAGGCGTTCGCGAATGCGCACGGAAACCGGAACGCCTGCTTCGTCGGCGCTATCGCTCATGGTGGAGGAACTCTTCATCAACATGCCTGACATGGTATCAGCAGAGAATTTTTAGGGTTATTTGACCGATAGCGAGCGTCGGATATCAATTGTTTGCTACAATTTTAGAAGCGTCCTAGCGCAGGCGATTGCCTGTGAGCGCCACAAGCACCCGCGCCAGGCCCAGCGCCACCCAATCGGCAAAACGCGACGGCCACGGGCGCCGCGCAAAGCGCTCGGCCTGCACCGGCCGGCCGTCGCGCTCGATCGCGCCCACCAGTTCGGCACGAAGCTGCGCGGCAAAGGCCCGGTCGTCGATCTCGACGTTGGCTTCGCGAGCGAGCATCAGGCTCAAGGGGTCCAGGTTGGATGAACCCACGGTCGCCCAACGACCGTCGATCACCGCCACCTTGCCATGCAAGTGCCCTGCCTGGTATTCGACGATGCGCACCCCATCCTGCAGCAGGCTCGCGTAAACCGACCGGCTGGCGTGAAACTGCATGAAATGCTCATACGCCCCCTGCAGCAGCAGCACGACCTCGACCCCCCGCCGCCGCGCATGGCGCAAGGCACGTCGCAGCCGCAGGCCAGGTACGAAGTACGCGTTGGCAATGAGGATTTCGCTGCGCGCGCGCCCGATGGCCTTCAGGTAGGCGTTCTCGATGCCGTTGCGGTTCTGGACGTTGTCGCGCAGCAGCAGCCGGGCCATCGGTCCATTCCTGACCGGCGGCGCCAGCGGGGTGGACACAAGGCCAGGAGAGTCAGCAGGTGGTGCGCCGGATGCCTGTGCTTGCCGCCAGGGGCTGCCCCGCAGGGTGCGCCAGGTGGCATCCAGGTCGCGCTCGCGCACGTCGCGCGCCAACTGCGCACGCCACCACTGTTGCCGCATGGTCTCGGCCATGTCCTGCAGCAGCGGCCCGCGCACGCGCACCGAAAAATCCAGGCGCGGCCGCTCCATGGCACCCAGGTGGTCGTCCCAATGGTCGTCGACGACATTGATGCCGCCGCAGAATCCGGTATGCCCATCGATCAGGGCCAGCTTGCGGTGCAGCCGGCGCCAGTTGCGGGGCAACAGGCGTCCTGTGCCGCTGACGGGCGAAAACACCACCACCTGCGCCCCCGCCTGGTTCCACCGCCGCACCCACGGAGCGGGCAACTCGGGTGTGCCAATGCCATCGACGAGCAGGCGAACGTCCAGGCCGCGATGGGCTGCGGCCTCGAGCGCGACCGCAACGCGCTCGCCGCTTTCGTCCACCCGGAAAATGTAGGTCTCGACCCACACGAAGCGCAGGGCCGATTCGATGGCCCCGCACAGCGCCGGAAAGAAATCGCGCCCGCCCGAGAGCAGCTGGATTTCCTGTTGAGCGCGCCAGGATTGCATGGACCCCCCATCACTCCATGGAGAAATCCGCGATCAGCGGCAGGTGATCCGACATCCGGGACCAGATGCGCCCCTTGGGCACGGTTTGACCCACGGGCGTCAGGCCGCGTCCGAAGACATGGTCAAGCTGAACCACAGGCATGCGCGCCGGAAACGTGGCGGCCCGCCCGCCATGCGCCGTATGCAGGCCGGCGTGGGCCAGCGCATGGGCGAAATGGGGGCTCCATCCATTGAAATCACCCGCGACCACCAGCGGCTCGCCCGCAGGAACCTCGCGTTCGATGAAGCGCCGCAAGCTCGCCACCTGGCGCACGCGGCTGGCGGGTATCAACCCGAAATGCACCACGATCACATGCAACGCGCGCCCGTGCACCTGGATGTTGACGTGCAGCAGCCCGCGCTGCTCAAACCGATGATCGGAGATGTCCTCGTGGGCATGGGACGTTACCGGCCAACGCGAGAGCACCGCATTGCCGTGTTCCCCATGGCGGGTGAAGGCGTTGGTCCGGTAGACCGACTCGTAGCCCAGCGGTGCCAGGAACTCGGCCTGCGGCAAGGTCGGCCAGCGATGGAAATGGCGCTCTTCGCGCCGATGCACATGGCGCACCTCCTGCAGGCAGACGATGTCCGCGTCAAACTGTTCGACGCCATGCCCGATGTCGTGAATTTCCAGCCGGCGCGTCGGGCCGATGCCGCGAACACCCTTGTGGATGTTCCAGGTGGCCACGCGCAGGCGGCTGGGTGTCTTTTGAGCCATGGCGCATTGTCCACGGGCGACCGGCGCGCTGGCGACGGGCTCGAATCGGGTGCTACGAAGTTCTACACTTGGGACCTTGGTCGAAAAAATACGAGACATCCACCCAAGTGAGCCAGGACATCGAATCGAGCAGGGATCTGGCCGAGTGCCTTGCCCTGGTCATTGACGGCAACGCCACGTCGCGCGGCCTGATGGCGGCTCAGCTGCGCGACTATGGCGTCGGCCGCGTCGTGCAGTGCACACGCATTCAGGACGCCAGAACCCGACTGGAAAACGCAGCCTTCGATTTCGTCATCTGCGAGCAGCACTTCAGTGACACCGCGCTGACCGGGCAGACGCTGCTGGACAACCTGCGCCAGGCGCAGATGCTGCCCTTTGCCACGGTGTTCTTCATGGTCACGGGGGAAGCGTCCTATGCCAAGGTGGCCGAGGCCGCCGAATCCGCGCTCGACGGCTACCTGCTCAAACCCTTCACGCCCATCGAGCTGCACCGGCGCCTGACCATCGCGCGCACCCGCAAGGCTCATCTGCGGCCGATCTTTGCCGCGCTGGAAGCGGGCGACCTGGAAAAGGCCGCGCAGATCTGTTCGGAGCGATTTGCCCAGCGCGGCTCCTACTGGATCTATGCCGCACGCATTGGCGCCGAACTCTACATCCGCCTGGCCCAGCACGACAAGGCCCGCGCCTTGTTCGAAGCCGTCATCGCCGCCAAGGCCCTGCCATGGGCCAAGCTGGGCGTGGCCCGTGTGCAGGTGGACACGGGCCAACATCACCGGGCCATCTCGACCATCGAAACCCTGATCAAGGACGACCCGGGTTTTGCCGATGCCTACGATGTGCTGGGACAGGCTCAGGTGGAAGCCGGCAGCTTTGAGGCAGCGATGGCCACGTTTCGCCTGGCCACCGAAATGACACCCGATTCGGTCACGCGCCTGCAAAAGCTCGGAATGCTTTCGTTCTACCTGGGAGACCCCAAGGAAGCCACGCGCGCACTGAGTCGCGCGGCCTTCCTGGGCATCGGGTCAAAGCTGTTTGACTTCCAGTCGATTGTGCTGCTGGCGTTCAGCCATTTCGAGAACAGCGATCGCAAGGGTCTGGAGCGCTGTCTCAATGATTTCAAGCGCATCCTGCAGGACGATCAACACGCCGCCAGCCCCAGGGTGCAGTTGTTGGCGCGCATCGTCGACCTCTTGTGGCTGGTCACGCAACGTCAGTTCGCGGAATGTGTACAAGGCGTCACCGATCTGGCCAGGCGGATCAGCGACCCGGAGTTCAATTTTGAAGGGGCGTGTAACCTGGCGGCCCTGCTGGCGGTGTTGGCCCGCACGTCCATCACGCTCAGCGAAGGCGAATCCTGGGTCCGCACGCTGGGCCTGCGCTTTTGCAACACACGCGGCCTTTCGGAAATGCTCGCCAACGCCTGCCGGCTCCACGAGCCCTATGCGGATCTGGTTCGAAATTGCCTGGGCGAAATCAACGGCGTTGCCGAAAAAGCCATGGCGCGCTCGATGGGGGGTGACCCGCAGGCCGCGGTGCGCACCCTGATGGAAGAAGGCAGCCGCACCCTGAGCACCAAGCTGGTGGACATGGCACATCAGGTGCTGGTGCGTTATCAGGCCAAGTTCCCCGACGCCAGCCGCGTGGATGCCAACATCGCCGACCTGCGCCAACGCTGCGGTGCCTCGGTCACGAAGGCCAACCTCGTGCAGGAGGCGGGTCGCCCAGTGGGTGGCATCAACTTGCGGCTTGCGCCCACGGCCCATGCGCCGGCCTTCGCGCAAATACCGGAAACCGAGGACCTGAGCGCCCCGCAAACGGGACCGGACGCCTTCAAGCTGCGGCCGAAATGAACCGGGGCAGCAGCAGGCAGGCCTCAGCGTTTGACGCCGAGTGGCAGGCCGCAGCAGCGCTGCGCCAGTCAAGCCATTGGTAGGCCGTGTGCTCCCGGGGATTCAGCCGAACGCGAGCATCTTGTGGCACCAACAGACCAAACAGGTGTTCGGTGTTGCGCGTGACACCAGGCGCATAGCGGCTGCGGTAGCTGGGGTAGATGTCGTAGACATTCTCGATGCGCCAATCGGTGAGCACATGCCCCGGTGCATCGGCAACGATGCCGGTTTCCTCAAGGACTTCGCGTTTGGCGGTTTCCAGAAACGGCTCGTCGGGGCTGTCCCTGGATCCGGTGACCGACTGCCAATACGGTTCGACCGTCCAGTCGGCGCGACGGATCAGCAGGACCTGCCGCGCTGACGTGTGGATGACCACCAGCACCGACTGCGGGATCTTGAAGCGCGGGCTGTGCACGGTGTTGCCCTGTCTTCGGGCGAATCCGGGTGGGCCTGACGCATCAGGCCGGTGTCGGATTGCGCAGCCGGATGTGCAATTCGCGCAACTGCTTCTCCTCGACGGGTGACGGCGCCTGCGTGAGCAGACACTGGGCACGCTGCGTCTTGGGAAAGGCGATCACGTCGCGGATCGATTCAGCCTTGGTCATCAGGGTGACCAGGCGATCCAGACCGAACGCCAAACCGCCATGCGGTGGCGCGCCGTACTGCAGCGCATCCAGCAGGAACCCGAACTTCTCCTGGGCTTCTTCGGGTCCGATCTTCAAGGCACCAAACACCTTGCTCTGCACCTCGGCACGGTGAATACGAACCGAACCGCCGCCCAGTTCCCAACCGTTGAGCACCATGTCGTAGGCTTTGGCCACACAGGAGCCCGGCGCGGAATCCATCAGGTCCTCGTGCCCATCCTTGGGCGCCGTGAACGGATGGTGCACGGCGTTCCAGCGCGCCTCGTCCTCGTCGTACTCGAACATCGGGAAGTCGACCACCCACAGCGGCGCC
>CAYNWR010000220.1:0-5303 GCA_964400915.1 uncultured Burkholderiaceae bacterium | reverse complement strand
CTCTTCCATGTGCATTTTTTGAGAATTCCTAGACAAATTGGCCTGTAGCGTTCATCAAATAACAATGGTTTGCTACACTTTTTATATCAACCGATGCAGGCGCCGCTATCGTCATTCCGCCGCGCGCCGCAAGGTGCTCACCACCGGCCGCGCCAGCACACCGCGCAGGGCCTGCCAGCCCGCCAGCACGGCCAACACGGCCCCTGCCAGGGCACCCGCCAGCGGAATCCACGGGGCGGCGCTCCATTCGAACTCAAACACATACCGCGCCAGAGCCCAGCCGACCGCCAGCGCGGCCGCACTGGCCAGCGACCCGGCCAGCAGGCCCACCCCGGCCAGTTCGGCGCATTGCACCTGCGCCAGCAGGCGCCGCCGGGCGCCCAGCGCGCGCATGATGGCGAAATCGCGCTCGCGCTCCTCGCGTGTGGCCATGACCGATGCATACAGCACCACAAGGCCGGCCACCAAGGTAAAGCCGAACAGGAACTCCACCGCCCGGCTCACCTGCGCCATCACACGCTGCACCTGGTTGAGCGCCTGGCTCAAGTCCACATTGGTGATGTTGGGAAACTCGCGCACCATCTGGTTGTCAAATCCTGGCTGGGCCGGCGCACGAAACGCCGTCATGAAGGTGACCGGCACATCCTCGGGCATCTTCGCCACGGGAAAGATCACGTAGAAATTGGCCCGCATCGAACCCCAGTCCACCTTGCGCAGATCGCTGATGCGAGCCTCGTGCATGGCGCCGGCGATGTCAAAGCGCAGGCGATCACCCAGCTTCAGTCCCAGAGTTCGGGCGATGCCCTCCTCCATCGACAAGGCATTGGCATCGCGAGCCGACCAGCTTCCCGCAACGATCTCGTTGTGCGCAGGGGCCTGCTCGCTGTGCGACAGGTTGAACTCCCGATCAAGCAGGCGCCGCGCGCGTTCGTCGGCCCAGTCGTCGAGCCTCACCTCGCGGTCGTTGATGGCCACCAGGCGCCCACGGATCATCGGAAACCAGTCGTAGCGCTGCACATCGGCGGCGCGCAGGCGCTCGCGAAACGCGTCGCCCTGATCGGGCTGGATGTTGATCACAAAGCGGTTGGGTGCGTCCACGGGGGTGGCCTTGCGCCAACTGGCAATCAGATCGGTGCGCAACAGGATCAACAGCACCAGCGCCAGCAGGCCCACAGCCAACGCACTCACCTGCATCAACACAAACCCACGGCGGGCGGCAATCTGGCGCGTGGCCAAAGCCAGCCAGCGGGGCGCGGTGGCTTCGTTGACAACGCGACGCAGCACCGTGACCGCGACAAATGCGACACCGGCAAACAACAAGCCAGCCGCTGCCACACCCCCCAACGCAATGCCACCCAGTCGCAGATCGCCGCTGGCGATCAACAGCAGCACCACAAAGCCCACCAGACCTGCCAGGGCCACCCCCAGTGAAGCGGGCGCCAGGGCACCCAGATCGCGCCGAATGACGCGCAGGGGCGGCACCTTGGCCAGTTGCAACACGGGCGGCAGCCCGAAACTCCACAACAGGATGCAGCCCAGGCCCACCCCCAAACCCCAGGGCCAGGCGGACGCTGGCGGCAGCTGGGCATCGAGCAGGCCCGCGAGCAGGGCCACGAAGGCATGGTGCACACCCCATCCGATGAGAGCCCCCAACAGACTGGCGCCGACGCCGATCAGTGTGAACTCGATGACGTAGGCCCAGGCGATGCGCTGCTGCGTCTGGCCCAGCACCCGCAACATCGCACAGGCATCAAGGTGGGCGTTGGCAAACGCGCGCGCCGCCAGCCCCAGTGCGACAGCGCTGAGCAAGGCGGCCAGCAGGGCCACCAGATTGAGGAATTTCTCGGCCCGGTCCAGGGTCTGCTGCATTTCGGGCCGGCCACTTTCGATCGACTCCAGGCGCAGCCCGCGCAGGTTCTGCTGCTCGATCTGATCGCCCAGCCAGCGGGCGTAGCTGCGCGCCGCGCGCTCCTCGCCGGCCGCTGCAAAGCGCCAGGTGACGCGGCTGGCCGCTTGCACAAGTCCCGTGGCCGCCAGATCGCTGTCTCGGATCATCACGCGCGGGGCAAAGGTCAGGAAACCACCGCCGCGGTCGGGTTCGATCACGATGATCCGTGCGATGCGCATGCGCGCGTCCCCCAGCAGCAGCGGGTCGCCCACCCGCAGGTTGAGCGCCTCCAGCAGCGCGGCATCCACCCAGACCTCCCCCGCCTCGGGAATCGCGCGCACCGTGCGCTCGGTGCCGCCCGGCGCATCGGCAATGCGCAACTGACCACGCAAGGGATACCCAGGCTGCACGGACTTGAGGGCCACCAAACGGGTTGCGCCGCCCTGGCCTTCGTCGGCGCGGGCCATCGTTGGAAAACTCAGTGACGCGGCGACTTCCAGCCCCTGGCTGACCGCGTGGGCGGTCAGTTCATTGGGAGGCGGGCGATCGCTGACCAGCACGACGTCGCCACCCAGCAACTGGCGAGCGTCGCGTTGCAGCCCCAGCTTGAGGCGGTCGGCAAAGAAGGCCACCGCCGTGAGCGATGCAACCGCCAGCACCAGCGCCACCACCAGCAAGCGCAGGTCGGCGCCGCGGGCGTCCCGACGCAAGGCCCGCAGGGCCTGTTGCCACACCGATGGAACCCGCATGGGTGTCGGGCCGCTGGTAACGCCAGAATGGCTCATGGAATCGCCCCCTGAAGGATCGTCGTTTGCAACGCCGGCGCCCGATGCGCGTCCTTGCCAATCTGTTCCCGTTCGCGTGCATCGGGCGAGTCTGAGCTGTCGGCCGCATCAGCGAGCAACGCCAGGCGCGGCAGCACCCGCAAGGCATTGGCCGTGGTGACAGTCGCCAGTTCGCAGATGTCGATGCCGCGCAGTTGCGCGATCACGCGCGCGATGGCCGGCAGTTCGCCCGGCTCGTTGCGCTGTGAAGACTGCTCCTGCGTGCGCTCGGAGGCTCGCGTGTACAACCATTGCGGCGGGATGTCGGGCGCGTCGGTTTCCAGCACCAGGGCGTCCAGAGGCAAATCCTGGGCCAGGCGCCGAAGTTGCAGGGCCCGCTCGAAGGTGCAGGCACCGCCGAAACCAAGCGCCATCCCCAGGTCGATCAGCACCTTGGCCTGTTGGGCGCTGCCATTGAAAGCGTGCACGATGCCACCCGGCGCACCGGCCGCCCGCAGACCTGCGGCGATCCAGTCCACCGAACGGCGGGCATGCACGATCACCGGCAGCCGGTGCTGCCTGGCCAATTGCAATTGGGTGCGATAGAGGTCTTGCTGCCGCTGCCACAGCGGTGGCTCGAGCAGTGCACGGTCCCATCGATCGAGACCGATCTCGCCCACGGCCACCAGGAGCGGGTCATCGATGGCCGCCTGCAAGGCCGCTGCGACGGCACTCGACGCATCGTCACTCACCTGACGGACATACAGCGGGTGGATGCCCAGCGCGTAGGCATCGCGATGCCTGTGGGCAATGGCCTGCACCTCAGCGAAGTGAGCAGGCAGCACAGCAGGCAACACACACCGCGCCACACCCGATTGCCGGGCACGCGCTCGAACCGCGTCGCGATCCGCCGCAAACTCCGGCGCGTCCAGATGGCAGTGCGTGTCAATCCAGGCCATGTGCCAATGATGCCCCAGGGCATTGCCCCGTTTTGATGCGCCCTTGCAAGGCCACATCGACTGGGGGGACGTGCAGGCCCCCACGAAGCGTGCTACCGTAGCGCTGCGGAGCGCGAGAACTGCGCCACCGCTTCGGGGCCCTTTCGATGCGCAGAACCGCCGTATACAGCTCAACGCCAGCCCGTGGCCCGGCCACTGGCGAACTGTCCGACCCATCGGGCCACCCGCTTTCCAGTACCGCAAGCGCCCCGCTTCCCACGCCGGGCCAATCGCCCGCACGCGCAGTCCGCCCCGTGCGCTGGTGGCCGCCATGGCGACGTGTCCAATGGACGCAGCAACGCCTGATGTGGTTGGCGCTGGCCGTGCTGGCGCTTGCGTGGCTGGTGGTGCTCGCGGCGGTGTTCAAGCCCGGCCAGCGCCGGTTGACGCAGGACGACATCAACGCGGCCGTGCTCAAGACCCTGGAGACCACCCCACTTCCGTCACCCGGTGTCGCGGCCTACGAAAAGATCATCGGTTCGGTGGTGCGTGTGGTGGGCTACCTCAAGCCCGAGGAAGGCAAGGAGCCCGAGGAGAACGGCGTCGGCAGCGGCGTGGTTATTCTCGACACGGGCGTGATCCTGACCAATCTTCACGTGGTGCAGGGCGCCCACACGATCAAGGTGACCTTCATGGATGGGCTGGAATCGACCGCCCACGTCACGGGCGCGCAGCCCGAAAACGATCTGGCCGTGCTCAAGGCCCACAAGATTCCCGATGACCTGCACGCCGCCACCATGCGGTCCACCGCCAACTTGGCGCCCGGCGAACGGGTCATGGCGGTTGGCTTTCCTTTCGGCATCGGACCTTCGGCGTCCGAAGGTGTGGTGTCGGGACTCAAGCGCAGCTTCCGTTCGCCCGAGGGCAAGCAGATGCTCACCAACCTGATCCAGTTCGACGCGGCGGCCAATCCGGGCAATTCGGGTGGGCCGCTGGTGACCATGGAGGGCGAGGTGATCGGCGTCGTCACCGCGATCCTCAATCCGACACCTGCGCGGACCTTCATCGGCATCGGTTTTGCCGTTCCGATCGAAAACGCCGCAGGCGCTGTCGGGCTGCCTCCGTTCTGACCTCCCAACACCGGTCGCTCCAACCGCTTCATTCCAACAAGCCGCTTCATCATGGAAACCAACCCCAACAAGTCCAGCCCCATGACCCCATCCGCCCAACTCATGGAGCAGGTGCTCTACGAGGTCAAACGGGTCGTCGTCGGGCAGGATCGCTTCCTCGAGCGTGTGATGGTGGCCCTGCTGGCTCAGGGGCACCTGCTGGTGGAAGGTGTACCGGGCCTGGCCAAGACCCTCACCGTGAAGACCCTGGCGCAGAGCATCCGCGGCCAGTTCAAGCGCATCCAGTTCACACCCGATCTCGTGCCGGCCGATCTGGTGGGCACGCGCGTCTTCAATCAAAAGTCCGGCGATTTTTCGACATCGCTGGGCCCCGTGTTCACCAACCTGCTGCTGGCCGACGAGATCAACCGCGCACCGGCCAAGGTGCAAAGCGCGCTGCTGGAGGTGATGCAGGAGCGCCAGGTGACGATTGCGGGCGAAACCCACAAGGTGCCCAGTCCTTTCGTGGTCATGGCCACACAGAACCCCATCGAGACCGAGGGCACCTATCCCCTGCCCGAGGCGCAGGTGGACCGCTTCATGA
>CAYNWR010000219.1:0-5304 GCA_964400915.1 uncultured Burkholderiaceae bacterium | reverse complement strand
GCCGCCAGCAATTCGTCGCGTGACTTGCGCGGCTCGGGCCACTCGGACAGGGGCTTGAGCATGATGTAGCCGTCCGAAATGTTCGGCGGCATCGGGTCGGAGGCGATTTCCGCCGTGCCAGTGCGCGCAAAAACGCGGTCGATCTCAGGGAATTTGGCCTTCAGCGTCGCTTCCAGTTGCTGCTGCATCGCCACCGATTGCGTCAGGCTGGTACCCGGAATGCGCAGCGCCTGGATGGCGAAGTCGCCCTCGTTCAGGCTGGGCACGAACTCGCTGCCCATGCGGGTGGCAATCAGGCCGCACAGCACAATCGCCACGGCGGCTGCCGCCAACACCACAGCCTTGGCCGCCATCACGCGATCCAGCAAAGGGCCGTACCAGCGCTTGGCTTGCACCATCAAGAAGTTTTCCTTCTCGCTGACACGGTTGCCAATGAACAGCGCGACCGCAGCCGGAATGAAGGTTACCGACAAAATCATGGCTCCCACGAGCGCCGCCACCACCGTGAACGCCATCGGATGAAACATCTTCCCTTCGACGCCCGTCAGGGCAAAGATGGGCAAGTACACCACCATGATGATCAACTGGCCAAACAGGAGCGGGCGACGTGATTCCTTGGATGCAAGGAACACCTCGTGAAAACGTTCCGACCGAGTCAATGGCCTGCCGTAGTGAGCTTGCGCATGGGCAAGACGGCGAACACAGTTTTCGACGATCACCACCGCGCCATCAATGATGATGCCGAAGTCCAGTGCCCCGAGGCTCATCAAATTGGCGCTGACTTTGTAGCTCACCATCCCCGTGAAGGTGAACAGCATCGACAAGGGAATCACTGTGGCCGTGATGACGGCCGCGCGGATGTTGCCCAGGAACAGGAACAAGATCACGATCACCAGGATCGCGCCCTCCAACAAGTTCTTCTTGACGGTGTTGATCGCCTTATCCACCAAAACTGTGCGGTCGTAGACGGTCACCGCGTGTACGCCCTCGGGCAGGCTGCGGTTAATCTCGATCATCTTCTTGTCGACAGATTGCGAAACCGTTCGACTGTTTTGGCCGATAAGCATGAAGACGGTGCCCAGCACCACTTCACGGCCGTTGTCCGTAGCAGCACCGGTGCGAAGTTCACGTCCGATGCCGACCTCGGCAACATCACGCACCCGAATCGGCACGCCACCCGCGCTGCTGAGGATGACGTTGCCGATGTCCTCAAGTGTCTTAACCTGCCCAGGGGCTCGAATCAGGTACTGTTCACCTCGCTTTTCAATATAACCCGCGCCCACGTTACCGTTGTTGCGATCCAGAGCCGTCACAATGTCCTGCAGGGTGACGCCAAGCGAGGCCAGTCGCTCGGGTATCGGTGAAATTTGGTATTCCTTTGCAAAACCACCAATCGAGTTGATTTCCGTCACGCCGGGCACATTTCGCAACTGCGGTTTGATGATCCAGTCCTGAATTTCGCGCAGATCGGTGGCCGTGTAGGGCTGGCCATCAGGTTTTTTCGCGCCATCCTTGGCTTCGACTGTCCAGAGGTAAATCTCGCCCAAGCCTGTCGATATAGGCCCCATCGCAGGAGTAATACCGGAAGGCAGTTTGTCGCGGGCCTCCTGGATTCGTTCATTGACCAACTGTCGCGCGAAGTAGATGTCAGTGCCGTCCTTGAAAATCACGGTCACTTGCGACAACCCGTAGCGGGACAGGGAGCGGGTTTGTTCCAGGTTGGGAAGGCCCGCCATCACGGTTTCAATGGGGTAGGTCACCCGTTGCTCGGTCTCCAGAGGGGAATATCCCGGCGCTTGGGTGTTGATCTGTACCTGGACGTTGGTGATGTCCGGAACGGCATCAATGGGTAGTTTTTGATAGTTAAATACGCCGATGGCGGCCATACCAAGGACTGCCAGCAACACCAACCATCGGTGCTCGATGGCTGCGCGAATGAGTTTTTCAAACATGTGCGTCGCTCCGGCATCAATGGGTGTGTTCGGCCGAGGCTTTGCCCAGCTCTGACTTCACTACAAAGCTTCCCGCCGACGCATACGGCGCCCCGGCTCTGAGCCCTTGCACCACCTCGACGCGCTTGCCATCGCTGCGGCCCAACTGCACGGGCTGGGCAATGAAACCCCCATTTACCTTCAGGAACACGACCGGCTTGTCGCCCACGGTCTGAATGGCATCGCTGGCCACGGTCACGGGTACGTCAGCCTCTGAGGATGTCACTTCCACGTTGACGAACAGTCCAGGACGCCAAGCACCTTTGGGATTGGACAAGACCACGCGGGCCTTGGCCATGCGGGTCTGTTCGCCAATCAGTGAGCCAACGAAGGTGATGACTCCGGTCGCGCTGGCATCGAATGCAGTGGCCTTGATGGCAACCTTCTCGCCGACCCTGACGAGCGGCAAGTCTTTGGCAGGTACGTTGATTTCAGCCCAAACCTGCCCCAGATCGGACACGGTGAACACGGCAGCATCTTCCTTGACGGCTTCGCCGAGGCTGAGATGCTTTTCAATCACCAAGCCATCGAAGGGCGCACGCAATTCAAAGCGGTTAAGGCCCCCCTGAGAACCCGTGGCTAGGCCCAAAGCGGAGAGCTTCTGTTGAGCGTTGGCCACAGCGACTTCCGCCTCGTGCAGCGCTTGCCCTGCTTGCAGATAGTCTTGCTCTGCGGAAATTTTCTGCTCCCAGAGTCGCTTTTCACGCTCGAACGTGGTCTTGGCCAAGGTCAGACGCTTTTGTGCGGTTTGCAGTTCACTGCGTTGCTCAGACGCGGCCGGGCTCGCAATGACAGCGAGAACCTGTCCTCGTCTGACTGCTTGTCCCAAGCTGGCCTGCACGCTCTCGACCACCCCAGCAATGCGTGGCACAACGTGCGACGTCCGGTCTTCGTTCAAGCGAATTTCCCCCGGCAATAGCAGGGCTGACTTGATTCGTGCCGCACCAGCCGTATCGATACCTATGGATGCCGCTTTAATTTGTGCATCACTGAGTTCGACCTTCCCTTCTTCTTGGGTGAGAACGAACATGAAGGGTTCGTTGGCTGTCTGGGCAACGATGCTTATCTCAAACGCGTGCGGCTCCTGCACGACCTCGCGGCTCAACAGGCTGTCCTTGTCAGGCGCGAAATTGAGTGTCTGTTTCTCTCCGGTCAAGCGCGTGATAGTGGCGCTGACCTTGGCGGCACTGCTGGGTAGAGGCTTATCCTTGTTGAACAGCCAGATGCGCAAACGGGGTTCGCCATTGTCCTCGGCCAGCAACGCTTCCAGCCCGAAATCTCCCTCCTTGTACAGCTTGCCGCCATGCGGCCCCTTGCTCGGGGCCTCGTGGTGTTCGCCGTCCACATGCCCCTTGTCGTGGTCGTGTTTGTCTCCACTGGCCTTGCCGTGATGCTCACCATCACCGTGTGCCTTGGCTTCAACGTGGCTGCCGTGACCGTGGCCGTCATCTTCGGCTGTCTTGGTTGCTTTGCCGCCGAGAATGGCGATGCCCAGTAAAACGCCCGCCGCAACGATCACGGCGATGGCGATCAGATGCTTCTTGCTGACATTCAGTTTGTTGGTATCGATTTTCATGTTTATTCCTTATTCGCTGGCTGGCTGGCAGTTGCGCCGAATTCGCCGAGCACGCGGTCAATGTCCGAAGCTGCGCGATGCGCCTCAGCTAGTGCCTTGAGGTACTGGGACTTGGCGGCAAAGTAGGTGCGCTGTGCGTCCAGCACTTCCAAGAAGTTGAACTTGCCGTTTTCAAACCCGACGGTGGCCGCGTCATAGGCGCTCTTGGCCCCGGGTAAAACATCCCGTTGCAGGACGTCGACTTCCCCACGAATGGATTCCAGCCGCTCGCGGGCTTGCAATACATCCGTGCTGACGCGAACGTTCAGTGCTTGAAGTTCGTCCCGCGCCTTGTCTTCACGCTTCAAAGCTTCCAACAAGTTGCCCTGATTCCGATCAAACAGCGGCAAGGGTACGGAAACACCGAACAGCAGTTGATCGCGCTGCAGTTCGTTGGGGCGTTTCACCCCCAGGCTGAAAGTGACGTCGGGTATCCGTTTGCTGCGCTCTACATCGACCAACGACCTGCGGCGCTCAACCTCCAGCTGCATACGGCGCAGCGTTGGCGAAGCGGACAGGCGCTGCTGGACGTTGTCGAACGAAGGGACAGCCGGAAGCTCTTCCACGTTGCCCGACACGAGAGTAAATCGCAGTGGGTTGGCCCCTAGCAAACTGGCCAAGCGTGCCCGAGCATTGCGTTGCTCGCTCTGGGCCTGTGCCAATTCGACTCGCACACCTGCTTCGGCCACCCGTGCCTTGGTTTCTTCGACCGGAGAAACCTTGCCCGCTGCCACACGTTTGGCAACGGCGTCAGTGGCCCGTTTTGCCAGATCGACACTGGCGTGAGCCAAGGCTGTGCGCTCCTGTGCCGCCAATGTCTCAAAGAAGGCAGCGATGACAGTGGCGTGAATTTCGACGCGGCGCACGTTCAGTTCTTCGACCGCAATGTCACGTCCTCGCTCTGCCGCCGTGATACGGGCCGCGCGCTTACCACCCATTTCGACGGGCAGATTGATCTGCACGCTTTGTGTACGGGTCGGTGCCCGCTGGTCTTCCAGTGAGTAAGCCAGTTCGGGGTTGGGGCGCGCCTGCCCCTGGATCACCTGACCTTGCGTTGCCTCGATTTCCCGCCTTGCGACAGCCAGATCCAGATTGCTATCCAAGGCTAGATCGATGGCCTTTTGCAGCGTCAGAATCGTTGCCGCTTCGCTCTGCAAGCCGCTTTTGGCGGCTGGACGATTGTCCTGTGCCGCTGGCAGCGCCTGAGCGAAAGCTACCCCTGCCGTGAGCGCTACGAGCAAACTCGTCGCAGCCGCAACTTTTGAGGCGCGGAGGACAGAGACTGACTTCCGTCGTTTTTGATTTTGATGACTCTTCAACATCCGATTCTCCAGTGATATCAAATACACGAGGGAATCGGCGGAGAGCGATCCAAATGATCGCCTGCTCGTCGTCACGTCAACCGAGCGAAGTCGGCTTGATACGGTCACGCGCTAGGCGTATCCGTGCATTGGTGAAGACGAAGGGAAAGGAACGCGCTCCCCGCCGATCAGGCGAGGGCACGCCACTGAGGGCGTTCGAGGCGTTCAAAAGGGGGCGACGTGAGACGAGCCCCGTAATCTGCTGTATCCAGAGACGAGTCGGCCAGCGATGCAATCGTGACGGCCCTAGGCAAGGCCGCCATACATCCTGCGTGACAGGACGCGCAATCGGGATCACCACCGATGGTCTTGGCTGGATCGGAAGATGCGTCTTTGC
>CAYNWR010000218.1:0-5306 GCA_964400915.1 uncultured Burkholderiaceae bacterium | reverse complement strand
AAGCGTGTGTGGGTTAATAGCCCACCGCGGGTTCGAATCCCGCTCTCTCCGCCAGGGATCGATCCAAACTAGTCCAGCACAGTCCACTCAAAGCCCCGTTTTCTCAGTGAAGGCGGGGCTTTTTTGTTTTTTTGTCGTCCGATGTGGGCCATTGCCATCCGGGGGTTCTAGAGGGGGCATCTTTGGGGGTATCGCTCAAATCCGCTGATTTGAGGAGGTTCGATGCCCCTGACCGATGTCGCCGTCCACACGGCCCAGCCCGCACCGGACCCAGCCAAACAGAGTGATGGGTGAGGTCTGCACTTGCGGACCAACACAATGGGCTCCAGGCTCTGGCGTTCGGTGCCTACCCAGCCAGATGACACCATCCCGATATTGAGTACCGTCCGTCTAGTGAGCAGGAAGTCCAACTCCATTCGGGAATTCGACCCCTTCTTCGGCCCATCGCTGGTCCGGTGCTCGACCAAACCTCAAAGTGCAGGTTGACGCAACTTTCACAGGCACCTGCTTGAGCATTTGCACAGCCCGTCGCGCAGTATTGCTTTCGTTTGCATCTTGGTAAACAATATAAACTATATATATCGTTTATATTGTATTGCCATGACAGATGCAACTCATACTTGGTGGTCCCTCCTTTGTGGCGTGAGCGCCTTCAATGTATTCGTGTGGGTGACGTCCACCCTGCGCCTGCATCTTCGCTCGGGGGTGCTGCGCCTAAGGGCTTGGTCAACAGAGCATTGGCATGTGCTCCTGTCTGCAGGCTACGTACTTGGTTGCGGATACCGCTGTGTGTTTCCGGTGTATGACGTACAGCGCCTGGTCATGGTCGACTCTTGGCTGTCCAGCGTTGCGATTGGCCGCTCGGTGGCGACCGTTGCAGAGCTTTGCCTCGCTGCGCAATGCGCCTTGCTGTTGAATTCAGTCGCAAAAGCCAGTGGCTGCGTGCCTGCGCTCCGGGTGTCCCACTGCATCGTTCCCATGATTGGCGTTGCCGAGGTCTTCTCGTGGAGCGCGGTGCTCACCACATCGAATCTGGGTCATGTGCTGGAAGAAACCCTTTGGGGCTTCAGTGCCATGCTGATCGTTGGCAGCTTTGTGATGGTCTGGCCGCGCGCTGGTCGGTCACACCGCGCATTTCTTGCGCTGTGCATTGTGTTGGGGACTGCCTATGTGATCTATATGTTCAAAGTGGATGTGCCAATGTACTGGGCCCGCTGGGTCGACGATGAGGCGCGGGGGCACCAGTACTTGAGCATTGCGCAGGGCTTGGTGGACGTGTCCAGCCGATGGGCGGTCTCCCACCGATGGACGGATTGGGAATCCGAGGTGGTGTGGATGTCGCTGTACTTCAGTGTCGCGGTGTGGTTCAGCATTTCCCTGATGCATGTAGCCCACACCCTCAGTGCAAAACCGAACGCGATCCGGTTGCACGATGACAGCGCTCGCACCGCGGCCGACCACGTGTCGCTCAAAAGTTCTTTGTCATCTTGATTTCAATGGGAGCATTTTGTGAAATCCACGACTGCATTCAGTTTCGTTCGTGTCGTTCGCGCCCTGCAATACTCGGAGCAAGGCATTCGCAGTGCCTGGCGCGACGAGGCAGCCTTCCGACAGGAGTTGGCACTTGTGCTTCTGCTCGCACCACTGACCCTGTGGCTCCCATTGCCCAAGCTGGATACGATTTTGCTGCTGGCCTTGATGGGGCTGGTACTGATTGCCGAGTTGTTGAACTCCGGCCTTGAAGCCGTCGTGGACATGGCAGGCCCCGACATCAACGCACTTGCCGGAAAAGCCAAAGACTGCGGCAGCGCTGCGGTTTTTCTATCTTTGCTGATGCTGGCCGGTGCATGGATTGCGTTGGCAGGCCCGATCCTGTGGACCCAGTTGACCCGGTGACGACAAGGAACTGGCCGCCTGATAAGTCGACCCGGACTGTCACGCCGATGTCGCACTGCCGGGCGAGCATGGCTTCGGCCCCTTTGTTTGAAAATTCCCATGGAGATCATTGAATGAACACTCAGGAAATCGCCGTTGCCTTCACTCAGCTTTGCAAGGAAGGCAAATTTCAGGAAGCCGGTCACTCCCATTGGTCCGACGACATCGTCTCCTGTGAGCCGATGCCCGGCGACATGAGCGAGATAAAGGGCCGCGCCGCTGTTGATGCCAAGGGCCAGTGGTGGTATGCCAACCACGAGGTGCATAGCGTCAAGGTCGAAGGCCCCTACGTCCATGGTCACCAGTTCGTGGTGCGGTTTACGATGGACGTCACACCCAAAGGCGCGAGCCGCATCACCATGGATGAGGTTGGTCTTTATACCGTGCTGGAAGGCAAGATCGTCGAAGAGCGCTTCTTCTACGGCGTTTGAGCCCAATTTCAGGCAATCAAGAGGAGCCTGTCCTGAATTTTGTGTGTGAGCCGCCTACATGCCCCGTTCTCGCTATCGGCCCGGCACAGCACCCTCAATCCGCCGGCTTGATGCCCGCTGCCGCAGCCACCTGCTCCAGTGATGCCTGCTCGCTTCGGATGTAGGCATCGGCCGCATCGGTTCCGAGAAACCGCACCACCGAGCCGATCTCGTTGACCTTCTTCAGGAATGCATCGGTCTGGGTGGTGACGTTCAGGGCCTGTTCAAGCATCTGCACCACGGCGCGCTCGGTTCCCCGCGGCACCATGATGCCGCTCCAGGGCTCCATGAGCACACCCTGCACGCCCTGCTCAGCCAGGGTCGGAATATCCGGCGCAATGTCCAGCCGCTTGGCCGAGGCCACACCCAACACGCGCAGGCGACCGGCACGGGCCAGTGGCATCACAGCAGTCGCACCCAGAAAACCATAGTCGACCGATCCTCCGGCAATATCGGTCACCATCTGTGGCCCACCCCGATAGGTGGTGGAGATGACCGAAATGCCCGTAGCGGCCTTGAACAGCTCGCTGGCCATGAGGGTGGTGCCGTCACCGCTGCCCACCGACAGGCGCTGGGGATTGGCGCGCGCATAGGCGATGAGCTTGGCCACACTGGATGCCTGCGATTGAGGCCCTGAAAACAGCAGGAAGGGCGTAAAGCCCGTGATCGCAACAATGGCCAGATCGCGGTTCATCTGGTAGGGCAAGCCCTTTTGCAGCAGGGGCAAGGTGCTCAGGCCACTGGTGCCCAGCAGCAGGGTGTGGCCGTCGGGCCGCGCCTTGGCCACAAGGTCTGCGGCAATCGCGCCATTGGCGCCCGGCTTGTTGTCCACCACAACCGGCTGCTTCAATTGGCTGGACAGGCCTTCGGCCAGCAGGCGGGCCATCGTGTCCACCGTGCCCCCCGGGGTTGCGCCGACAACGATCTTCAGCGGAGCACGTGGATAGTCGCTGCCCTGGGCCCACGCCGGTTGCACCCAGGCACCCGTGGCGGCGCCCCAGACGAGCGCGCCTGCAAAGGACCGCCGCTTCACGCCAGAGCCTCGCCGGCCACGGCAGAACGATGATCGATCTCGGCCGGATCAAAACGCGGCAGCAGCATCTCCAGCAGCACCAGGGTCTGATCCGCATGGGCCTGGCAGGACTGACCCTGCTGGATCTCGACCGCACATCCTTCGTGCACGGCGTGTTCACCGATGCAACCACTGCCCTGCAGCACATACAGCAGGCGGATGGTGTCGGGCGAGTCGAGTCGAACCCGTGCGCCCGCGTCGATGCGCACCTGCCCCACGCCGATTTCGCGCTCGGTGAAGCGCCCCATCGGCTTGATGGCCATGCCCGGCTCGCGCGTGGGCACCCAGGCAAACGCCTGGGGGTTCATCACCGTCGGGTGGTGGTAGCGCGGCTTGGGATACACCAGGGGCCTTTGATGAATCAGCTCCCACAAGGCCTCGTAGCCATCCTGTTGCTTGGCCGTCCCCGGTGGCGCTTCGTGCCAGCGAAAAATGCCATCCTTGAACTCGCCTTTTTGGGCCAGGATCGGGTAATGCTGGCGCAATTGGTCGTAGTGGGTGAAGCCCTGGCCGGCAGCCCCACCGAACTGCAGCAACAAGACATCGGAATCGCCCGAGTCGATCTGGTAGGGCGTGCCCTCCGGGTAGTAGCCCAGTTCGCCCGCCTTCAGCTCCAGCTTGCCCGGCTGCCCAAAGGTGCCCGACAGGATGTAGCGGATCTGGTCGAAGTTGTGTCGGTGCGGTGGCCCGTAGAAGCGGTCGCGTGTGCGAACGTGCGAAAGCTCGTAGTTCTGCGGCGATCCCGCCCTGCCCTTGAGCAGGTACTTGAAGCTGATGTTGCCCTCACGGTGGCGCGTACCGGGGTCGCTGAACCCAAGTTTGGATGAGTCCGCAAACTGCATGGTGGGGTCTCCGATCATTGAGTCGAGAAATCGTCTGACGATTTCGTTGGCGGATCCTAACCGAATCCAAGGCAGAATCAAGGCATGGTCAGCCCCAGCCCCCATCCGTCCACCAGCGCCGTCGATCATGCCGCGCAGGTGATCCGCGAGCGCGTGGGCGCCGGTGAGCTGGTGCCCGGCCAGCGCCTGGTGGAGCCCGACCTGGCTGCCGACTTGGGGGTGAGCCGGGCCACGCTGCGCGAGGCCTTCCGCGCGCTGGAGGCCGAGGGGCTGGTGACGATGGCGCGCTACAAGGGCGCGTCGGTGCGCCAGCTGGACCCCGACGAACTGACCGAGGCCTTCGAGATCCGCGAATTGCTGGAGGGCCTGGCCGCCCGCCGCGCAGCGCCTCATTTTGCAAAGGGATCGATGCGCAAGCGTCTCATCGACCTGCGCGACGCCATGGAGCGCGCCGCTCGGTCACGCACCGACCCGCAGCGCTACACGCAGCTCAACCGCGATTTCCACGAACTGATTCTGCTTGCGGCCGGCAGCGCACAGCTGCACGCCATGGCTGCGCACATCCGTCCACCGGCCATCCTGCGCATCATCCACCGCCGGTTGTTGCAGCAAGAAGTCATCGGCCGTTCGATGGCCGAGCACCGCCTGATCTGCAGCGCCTTGCTGGACGGCAACGCCGATCGCGCAGAGAAGGCCATGCGCCGGCACATCCGCAGTTCGATGAAGGCCCTGCCCAACTTGCTGCGTTGACCATCTCTGGGACTTTTTTGAAACAAATCGGCCTGTAGCGAGCGTCCAACATCAACTATTTGCTATTGTTTTTGCATACCTTGCGGGTCGCGGACCAGGGTTGTCGCGCCGCTCAGTCGTCCAGCAGGATGCGCCCGCCGCGCGTGAGCACCTGCCCGTCCACCGAAATCTCCGGGTAGCGAATCACGCCCTCCAGGCGCAGCTTGGCGTGGCAGGTGCCGCCCAGCACCACGGTGT
>CAYNWR010000217.1:0-5345 GCA_964400915.1 uncultured Burkholderiaceae bacterium | reverse complement strand
CTGGGGCTGGAGGTGGTGCAATAGCGCATCACGCGCGACGAGATCTACATTGCCGACGAGGCCTTCTTCACCGGGACGGCCGCCGAGGTCACACCCATCCGCGAACTCGACCGCGTCACCCTGGGTGCGGGCCAGCGCGGCCCGGTCACCGAGCGCATCCAGTCGGCCTTCTTCGACATCGTCAATGGGCGCAACGCCAAGTACGCCCACTGGCTCACCAAGGTCTGATGCCATGGCAGGCGCCGTCGTCGAACTGCTCGCCAAGGATTTGAACGCCCAGGGCGGCGTGTTCTGCCCCAATCCCAAGGCCGACATGAAGCTCTGGAGCAGCCACCCACGCGTCTACCTGGACGTTGCACGCACTGGCCAGGCCAAATGCCCCTATTGCGGCACGGTCTACAAACTCAAGGATGGCGAACACGTCGGTGCGCATCACTGAGCGCATTTCCTCGCGTCTGGCACGGGAGCCAGAGCATTCGTCGCTGATCATCGCCCCGCAATGGATCGGGGACGCCGTCATGACCGAGCCGCTGCTGGCGCGGCTGCATGCGCGGGGCGAGCGGCTCAGCGTGGGCGCCCTGCCTTGGGTGGCGCCTGTCTACCGCGCGATGCCGCAGGTGTCCGAGGTCATCGAGTTTCCCTTCCGCCATGGCGGCCTGCAGTGGCGCGAACGCCAGCAACTGGCCCGTTCCATTGCGGGGCGCTTCAGCCGCGCCTACGTCCTCCCCAATTCGATCAAGTCGGCCTTGTTGCCGCTGCTGGCCGGTATACCGGTGCGCATCGGCTACCTGGGTGAAACGCGGGTCGGTTTGCTGACGCACCGGCTGAAGAACCCACCCAAGGCCGGTCCGGGCAGCCGCCCGCCCATGGTGGCTTTCTATTCGGCCCTGGCCGGGGACGACGGAGAGCGCGGCCGTCCCGGCTTTGCCGGTGGGTCCGCCGAGCGACCCCGCCTGGTGCTTGACAACGACACCATGCACACCATACTGGCGCGCCATGGTTTGCAGCCTAGGGCCTACATCGGCTTGGCGCCTGGGGCCGAGTTCGGACCCGCCAAGCGCTGGCCCACCGAGCATGTCGCGGCATTGGTGCGCGACATGACGGGTGGGACAACAACCCGTCCCGGAATTCAGACGGTGTTGTTGGGTTCCGCCAAGGAGGCCGAATTGTGCGCGGCCATCGCGGCTGCGGACGGCATGGGGGGCGGGGTGCCGCACGTGCTCGACTTGGCCGGCAAGACGACACTGGACGAAGCGATGGCACTGATTGCCGGTGCAGCCGCCATCCTCAGCAACGATTCCGGATTGATGCACGTGGCTGCGGCCTTCGGCGTTCCGCAGGTTGCTGTTTTTGGTTCAACCAGTCCCCATCACACCCCGCCTTTGAATGATCGCGCCCGCGTGATCTGGCTCAAGGACGACCCGCAATGGGCCGCATTGCTTGAATGCTCACCCTGCTTTGAGCGCGATTGCCCGTTGGGGCACCAGCGCTGCCTGACCGACATTCGGCCCGAAAGGGTCGCGGCGGCCTTGCGCGAGCTGCTGGGGACACCAGCCTGAGGCGGCGCCTGCGGCCTGGCGACGCCGGCTCTTGAAGCTGCAGGTGTCGCAACGGCCAGTCTGGCCCAAGTAACCCGCTTCCGACTCGACCGATGCGCTTGGGGCCTCAACGCCCGCCGGTGACGTCCAGCACACCCATCGTGACGTAGCTGGCCTCTTCATCGAGCAGCCAGAGCACGGCGTGTGCGACCTCCTCGGCGCTTCCGCCGCGTTGCATCGGCACCTGGTGCTGGAGGTCGCGCACGCGGTGGGGCAGGCCGCCCGAAGCATGGATGTCGGTTTCGATCAGGCCGGGGCGCACGCAGTTGACGCGGATGCCCTCCGCCGCCACTTCTTTGGCCAGACCGATCGTGAACACATCGATCGCTCCCTTGGCAGCAGCGTAGTCGACATATTGGGCCGGCGCGCCAAGACGTGCTGCGGCACTGCCGACGTTGACGATGGCGCCGCCCTGGCCACCATGTCGGGTGCTCATGCGCCGGACGGCCTCGCGTGCGCACAGGAAGCTGCCAATCACGTTGATGTCAAACATGCGCCGCAGGCGCTGGAAGTCCATCTCGTCGACCCGGGCCGGTACATCGACCACACCGGCGTTGTTGACGAGCGCATCCAGGCGTCCGAAGTGCTGGTCGACGGCTGCAAACAGGTTGTGAACATCCGACTCCTTGGCCACGTCGGCCTGGACGGCCATCGCCTTGCCACCACCGTCCTCGATGCGCCGCACCAAGGCCTGCGCTGCGGCGACGTTGGCGGTGTAATTGATGGCGACCCCATATCCGCGCGCCGACGCCAGCAAGGCCACAGCAGCCCCGATACCACGGCCACCCCCGGTGACCAACATGACCTTGTGCATGGGAGACTCCTGCAGAATGTGTTCGAATCGAAAAAAATGGGAGGACGACGGCACATGGCAGACCCGCATGGCCGGTTCGCAATCTACAGCAACGGGGAGATGCTGATGTCAAAGGCGGTTGTCGATTACTACCTGTCCCCTGCGAGCCCCTGGGTCTACCTGGGGCACGATCGCCTGCGCGCGATTGTGCAGGCTGCGGGTGCCCAAGTGCGTGTGCGCCCCATCGATCTGGGGGGCAAGGTGTTTCCCCTGACCGGTGGATTGCCTTTGGGCCAGCGCGCTCCGCAGCGGCAGGCCTACCGCATGGTCGAGCTCAAACGCTTTTCCGAGCACTTGGGCGCGCCCCTGAATCTGCGGCCCAAGTACTTTCCGGTTTCGCAGGACGACGCAGCGCGGCTGATCGTCACCGTCGAGCAGCGCGACGGGGCCGACGCGGCCATGAAGATCACCGGCGCCATCCTTGCGTCGGTGTGGGTGCACGAGCGCAACATCGCCGACGAGCGCGTGCTGGCCGAGGTGTTGACCGAACAGGGCTTGCCCGCCGAGCGCCTGGAACAGTCATACAGCCAAGCGGCCCAGGAACGTTACGAAGCGAACACCCAGGAAGCCATTGACGCCCAGGTGTTCGGCGCGCCCAGTTACTGCCTGGACGGCGAGATGTTCTGGGGCCAGGACCGGCTGGATTTTCTCGAGCGAGCCCTTCAGCGGCGCGCCAATTCTTGAACCTTCAAACCCGACAGGAGCCCCACATGGGAACATGGATCGAACTGACATCCGCCGATGGATTTGTTTTTCCGGTGTACGAATCAAAGTCGGCTGGTACTGCGCCGCGCGCCGCGGTCGTGGTGGTGCAGGAGATTTTTGGCGTCAACGACCACATCCGCCAGGTTGCCGACGGTTTCGCTGCACAAGGCTATCTGGCGCTTGCGCCGTCGATGTTTCATCGATTGAAGGCCGGGGTCGACCTGGGCTATGGAACCGATGACATGACGGCAGGCCGCGAGCTCAAGGCGGCAGCCGAGGCACTGCCCGCGCCCGGCGTGATGGCTGACCTGCAGGCGGCGGTGAATCACGCTGGCGCGGCCAGTGGCGGCAAGGTCGGCATCGTGGGCTATTGCTGGGGCGGGCTCTTGTCGTGGCGCGCGGCCTGCATGCTTCAGGGTCTGGCCTGCGCCGCACCCTATTACGGGGGCGGCATGACCGTGGGGGCCGACGCCGCGCGGCACGCCAAGGTGCCGGTGCTCGCGCATTTCGGGGAGCAGGACCATTGGATTCCCATGGACACGGTCAACGCGTTCGCCCAGGCGCATCCGGATATCGACGTGAAAGTCTACGCTGCCAACCACGGCTTCAACTGTGACCAGCGCGGTTCATGGGATGCTGCGGCCGCCGCACTGGCCTACGAGCGCACTCTGGCATTCTTTGCAGCCCATTTGCTTCAAAAATGAAACAAAATGGGCCGGTAGCGAGCATCAGACAACAATAGTTAGCTATATTAAGTATAGCACCTGTCAACCGCGCACCAGAATGCGCTTGCGCCAGAACCAGGCGCCAAGAATCAAGGCCGTGACCCCCATGGCGCCCAAGGCCCACCAAACACCCCCCACCTCGTGAATGAGGGGGAGGGAATCGAAATTCATGCCAAAAATGCCGGCAATCAGGTTCAATGGCAGAAAGATGGCTGTCAGGGCCGTCAGCGTTCGCATGATGTCGTTGGTGCGGTTGCCCAGCGCGCTGAAATGGATCTGGACCACGGTTTCGGCCGATTGCTCCAGCCGCCGTGCGTGGTGCATCACACGTTCGATGTGCTCGATCACGTCGCGGGCGCGCGCCACCAGTTGGTCGTGCTGCGCCTGCGTCAGCAGCGACGCGCCATTGGATTGGGCAACGCCGGTCACGGCGACGGGCAGTTCCCGGATGCTGTCCAGCCACTCCTGCACAGCGTCGCGCTGTTCGTCGCACAAGTCCTCGAGCACATGCAACTGATTGCGAGCGGCCATCAACGCGCCCCAGTTGTTGAACTGCGAGCGCGGCTCCAGCAGCATGCCCTGCCAGTGGTCAAGCTGGTGGCTCAACTGCTTTCGCAGGGCCAGGTAACTGTCCACCATGGCGTTGATCATGCGCAACGACAGGTCGGTCGGGCTGGACGGAATGCGGCTGCGGGAACTGCCCGCATCAACGCTGAAGCGCGCATCGGAAAGAAAGCGCTCGATGAAGGTTCTGGCGGTGTAACAGCCCTTGGGGTGCACGCTGATGAGCAGACGATCGAAGATGGCGAAGCCCACGGCGCGCGATTCGATGCGCTTGACGATCATCGATGCCCCAGCGCGTGAGCGCCGACGCCGGTCACGTCGTCGGCGACTGGCGCTGGGCGCGGGCGCCGATGGCGTGGCCATGGGCTGCTCGAACCCCGGGTCGGGCTCCGGTGCCAGCGGCAGATCGCTGGGCGTGGTCAGGCGGCGAAAGATCACCAAGTCGTAGATCGAGGTGAAGTCGTAGTGCGATGGGTGGGCCGCATTGCACAGGTCGGCGCAGTGCAGATCCAGCAGCGGCGAACCGCCGATTTGTTGCGCTGCTGCCTGCAACAAGCCCCTTTGCTCCTCGAACTCTTCCCGATCCAGGTAGATCCAGACGAATCCTTCCTTGGGCGGGGACGTGGGTACGCTTTCTGCAAATCGCAAGCTGTCGGTGGTGAATTCAACGATTTGCATGGCGTGCGGCGTGGTGGTGGCTGTGTCGATCAGCGCATGTCGCGCAACGCCCGGGCCGCATCCCGGGCAAAGTAGGTCAGCACCCCATCGGCACCGGCGCGGCGGAACGCCAGCAGGCTTTCCATCATCACCGCAGGCCCATCCAGCCAGCCGTTGGCCGCAGCCCCTTTGAGCATGGAATACTCGCCGCTGACCTGGTAGGCAAATGTCGGAACCCGGAAG
>CAYNWR010000216.1:0-5365 GCA_964400915.1 uncultured Burkholderiaceae bacterium | reverse complement strand
CGCGGGCGCGCAGGGCTCGATCGACTTGGCGCCAATCTGGCGCGCGAGGTTCTTAGTCGACACGCTGCAATCGCCATGCATCAGCTCGATCAGCGGACGGGCCTGTTCGTCCTGCATCACCAGGGTCTTGACCACCGCATGGGCATCCCAGCCAAGCACGGCCGCGCTGTGCCGCGCACCCCCACGGTCGAGGTATTCGTACGGGTGCTCGGTGAACTCAACCCCATGGGCGCGCAAAAAGGCGGTTGCGGGGGTCTCCGAGACATGGGACTTCTTGGCCATGGACAAATCAGGGATATCACCACCGGTGCGACCTTGAAAAGACGTCGCGGCGGCACTTCGCATTCTCTGGTACAACCGAACGCACAAGGCTACACGAAGCCCGCGACGACCCGGCGGCCTGCATCCACAACCCACCCATTCATCCATCCATGAGCCTGCAATTTTCCGACATCAACGGCGCACGCCTGGCGTGGCGCCTCGACGGCGCCGACAGCTCGGCGCCCGTCGTGATGCTCTCCAACAGCCTGATGTCCACCCACGCGATGTGGGACGGGCAGATGCCGTCCTTGCTGGAGCGTTACCGCGTGTTGCGCTACGACACGCGCGGCCATGGCCAATCGCAGACCACACCCGGTCCGTATTCCATCGAGATGCTGGCCGATGATGCCGCCGCGCTGGCGCGGCAGACCGGCGTGGGGCCCGTGCATTTTGTCGGCCTGTCCATGGGCGGCATGATTGCGCAGCAGTTTGCGCTGCGCCACCCGCAGCAGTTGCGCAGCGTGGTGCTGTGCGACAGCGCCAGCGAGATGCCTCCGCGTTCCATGTGGGAGCAGCGGTTTGAGACGGCTCGGGCCCAGGGCGTGCCCGGTTTGCTGGACAGCACCCTCAAGCGCTGGTTCGTGCCCGGTTTTGCCGAACGCGATCCCGCGGCCATCGAGGCGGTCAAGCGCTTCATCCTGGCCAATGCGGCCGAGGGCTACATCGCCTGCGCGTCGGCGGTGCGCGACATGTCCCAAACGCACCTGCTCAAGGACATCCGTGTGCCCACGGGCATCATCGTCGGCCGCGACGATCCGGCCTGCACGCTCGCGCAGTCCGAGGTCCTGCAGCGCGAGATCCCGGGCGCCAGGATGTGGGTGATCGACAACGCGGCGCACCTGTCCAACATCGAACAACCCGCCGAATTCAACCGGCTGCTGCTGGCGTTTCTGGACGCCCAGCCGCGCTGATAACGCAGCCAGCCACCCATCACATCCCGCAGGACGTACCATGCCAAAGCCCATCACCCGCCGCCACCACCTCCAATCCCTGAGCGCGCTGGCCGCAGCCGGCGCCCTGCCCGGCCTGGCCTTGGCACAGGCACCGGCGTGGCCGACCAAGCCGGTCAAGTTCGTGGTGCCGCTCACGGCCGGTTCGGGGGCGGACATCGTGGCGCGCGCCCTGGCCAAGCGCTTGCAGGACACCTGGAGCCAGGGTGTTGTCATCGAGAACCGGCCCGGAGCCGGCGGGCAGATTGGCACGCAGGCCGTTGTCAACGCACCCGCCGATGGCTACACGCTGCTGGTGCAAAGCGCCAGCCACGCGGCCAACCCCGCGATCTACAAGCAACTGCCTTACGACGCCACACGCGACCTGATTGACGTGGCGCTGCTGGCCACCAGCCCCTATGTGATGGTGACGGCCAGCACGGGCCCCTACGCGTCGGTGCGCGCGCTGATTGATGCGGCCAAGGCCAAGCCCGGCGAGCTGGCCTACGCGTCGGCGGGCATCGGCAGTTCCACACACCTCACGGCCGAACTCTTCGTGCAGCGTGCCGGGCTGAAGATGGTGCACGTGCCCTTCAAAGGCTCTCCCGACGCGGTGACCGATGTCGCCTCGGGCCGCACCGCCTTCTACATGGCGCCGGTCTCGACGGTGGCCGGCATGTTGCGCGAAGGGCGCATCAAGCCCATCGCCCTCACGGCCGACAAGCGCAGCACCAACCTGCCCGAGGTGCCCACCCTGGCCGAATCGGGCCTGGCCAACTTTCAGGCGGCCTTGTGGTTTGGACTGTGGGCCCCTGCTGCCACGCCCCCGGCCGTGATCGCCAAGTTGGCGGCCGACGTGCGTGCCGCCACCGATTCGGCCGACGTGCGCGATCAATACCGGCGGCTCGGTAATGAAGTCAATTGGCTTGCGGGCGCGGACTTCGCCAAGTTCGTGCGCGACGAAATC
Source organism: uncultured Burkholderiaceae bacterium (assembly GCA_964400915.1). Taxonomy (GTDB): domain Bacteria; phylum Pseudomonadota; class Gammaproteobacteria; order Burkholderiales; family Burkholderiaceae_C; genus CAYNWR01. The sequence continues at coordinate 3,148 of CAYNWR010000216.1, read as the reverse complement.
GAGGTGAACCGCCAGTTGGTGCGCGCTGCGGGCATCGAACAGCAGTGAGCGGGCGACCCATGGCGGCCAGCGCGCTGGCCTCTGATCGCGCGCCCTTGTGTGCGCCGCCCCATCCAACGCCACGCCCCGCGCGCCTGGTGCCACCCGCCGGGGCCTGCGACAGCCACGCCCACGTGATCGGGCCCCACGCGCGTTTTGCGCTTTCGCCCGAGCGCATCTACACACCGCCCGAGTGCACGGCGCCGATGTATCTGCACCTGCTCGATACGCTGGGCATCCAGCGCGCGGTGCTGGTGCAACCCAGCATCTACGGCAGCGACAACACCCTGCTGCTGGACACACTGGCCCAGCACCCGCAGCGCCTGCGGGGTGTGGTGGTGGTGGATCCCGACGTGGCGCCGGCCACCCTGCAGGCGATGCATCGTGCGGGTGTGCGCGGCGTGCGCCTGAACCTGGTTGACCGCCACGACAAAGCGCCCGGCCTGCCCTGGGACGATCTGCGCCTGTTGGCCGGCAAGATCGCGCCCTTGGGTTGGCACCTCGAACTGCTGATCCACGTGGACGAACACGCCCACGACCTGCCGGCCCTGACGCAGCTGGGTGTGCCGGTGGTCGTCGCGCATTTTGGTTATCCCACGGTCAGTGCCCCGGCGCGTGAGCGCGCGGCCCATGCGCTGACCGACGCGCTCGCAACGGGCCAGCTTTGGATCAAGCTCACCGGCCCGTACCGCATCAGTTCGGGCAACCTGCCCTACCCCGAAGCCCAGGCCATGGCTGAAGCCCTGCGCGGCACCCGCACCGACCGCCTGCTGTGGGGCAGCGACTGGCCCCACGTCAACCTGCGCCGCGAGATGCCCGCCGATGGCGACCTGCTGGATCTGTTGGCCGACTGGCTGCCTGACGCCCAAGTGTGCGAGCAGGTGCTGGTGCACAACCCGCAGCGCTTGTACGGGTTTGACGCGCCGGCCTGATGCGGCCTGACTCAGCCTGCCAGGCAGGTCACACCGCCGGGTCGCGCATCTCCCAACGGATCTTGTCGATGGCGGCCTGCAACTCCGGGCTCAGTTTGGTGCCCCAGGCATCCAGGTTCTCATCGAGCTGCGCGACGCTGGTCACTCCGATGATGGTGCTGGCCACGCGCCAGTTGGTGTAGCAAAACGCCAGCGCCATCTGGGTGGGTGTCAGCCCGTGCTCGCGCGCCAATGTGTTGTAGCGCCGCGCGGCGGCCAGCGCGTCGGAGCGCCCCCAGCGCTGCTTGCGCACCGATTCGTAGCGGGCGATGCGGGCCTGCGCGGGCGCGTCGGGGCCTGTGGTGCCACCGGTGTCGTACTTGCCGGTGAGCAGGCCAAAACCCAGCGGCGAATACGGGATCAGCGACACGCCCAGGCGGTGCATCGTCTCGTCGAGGCCGTTTTCCAGCGTGCGGTTGATCAGGCAATAGACGTTCTGCACCGTGGCCACGCGCGGCAGACCGTGTTGTTCGGCCAGGCGCACAAACTCGTGCACACCATAGGGCGTCTCGTTGGACAAGCCGATGGCCCGCACCTTGCCGGCCCGCACCAGGCCCGCAAAGGCGTCCAGTTGCTCGTGAATCGAGGTGCGGCTGCGTTCGAGCTGCGGGTTGTAGACCATGCTGCCAAAGGCTGGCACGTGGCGTTCGGGCCAATGGATCTGGTACAGGTCGATCACGTCCGTCTGCAGGCGCTGGAGCGACGCATTGCACGAGGCCACGATGTCGGCCGCCGTCATGCCATCGCCCGCCCGCACCCAGGGCATGCCCCGGTTGGGCCCCGCCACCTTGGTGGCCAGCACGATGCGCTGGCGTTCGCTGCGGTTCCTGGCCAGCCAGTTGCCCAGGATGGTCTCGGTGGCGCCAAAGGTCTCCGCGCGCGCCGGCACCGAATACATCTCGGCCGAATCCCAGAAGGTGATGCCGCGCTGCAGCGCGCGGTCGATGATGGCGTGTGCATCGGCCTCGCCGACCTGCTCGCCAAAGGTCATCGTGCCCAGGCAGATCGGCGGCACCCGCAGATCACTCTGGCCCAAGGTCACATGCGATTCAAATCGCTTCATTGTTGATAGCTAACTGTGTAGATTGGACGCTCGCTAGCGGCCAATTTGATGGAGAAATGATGAAAAATGCCCCTGCGGGCGCCCACACCGGCGTCCTGGGGCGCCTGGGGTGATGCGGGAATGGTAGCGGCGTCGGTTGTTTGACGCAGGCGGGGTTCTTCGCACACGCATCGACGGCCGGCAACTGCGGCGCCCGATTGGGAATCCACCAACGATGATGTTTCGGTCAAGACGCTGCCATCAAGGCGCCCGCGCCGCAGCGCGCGCCTCCTCCTGCAGTCGCAACACGCGCCGCTGCACCTTGCCGGTGGTGGTCATGGGCAGCGCGTCGATGAACTCGATCTCCTTGGGCACTTCGTAGGGGGCCACGCGCTCGCGCACGTGCTGCTGCAGTTGCTCGATCAACTGATCATCCAGTTGGTGGCGCTGGGCATTGTCCAGGCCCGCTCGGCGCGCCTGCGCATCCGGCGCCAGCACCACATAGGCCTTGACCAGCGCACCACGGGCCGCATCGGGCTTGGGCACCACGGCGGCGTTGGCCACGGCCGCGTGCTTGACCAGGCAGTTCTCGATTTCGCTGGGCCCGATGCGGTAGCCGGCGGCCTTGAAGACATCGTCCGCCCGCCCCTGGTACCACAGGTAACCGTCGGCGTCGCTTGTGGCCAGGTCGCCCGTGCGGCACCAATCGTCCTGACGGCCATCGGGGCGGGTGAACTTGGCCCGCGTGGCGGCCTCGTTGTTCCAATAGCCGAGAAAGAACACCGGGTCCGGGTGGCCATGCACGTCCAGGCGGTGCACGGCCACCTCACCCACCACACCGGGCGCGCATTCGCGGCCCTGCTCGTCGATCACCGCCACGCGGTGGCCGGGATAGCCCTTGCCCATGCTGCCCGGCTTGGTGGGGACCAGGCGCGCGCAATTGCCCACGATGTAGTTCACCTCGGTCTGGCCGAACATCTCGTTGACCACCACCCCCAGTGCATCGCGGCAGTAGGCGTAGACCGCGTCGCCCACGGCCTCGCCCGCGCTCATGATGGCCTGCAGCGCAAAGTCGAACTGCGCGCGCGGCTGGGGG
>CAYNWR010000215.1:0-5366 GCA_964400915.1 uncultured Burkholderiaceae bacterium | reverse complement strand
GGACGCCCAGCGCGAACAGGGACTGGATGCTCGCTCGGCCATTCACCAGGCCTGCCTGCTTCGCTTTCGACCCATCCTGATGACCACATTGGCGGCCCTGCTGGGGGCGCTGCCTCTGATGCTGGGCAACGGCTGGGGCAGTGAGCTGCGCCACCCGTTGGGCGTGACCATGGTGGGCGGCCTGATCGTGAGCCAGCTGCTCACGCTGTTCACCACGCCCGTCATCTACCTGGCCTTTGATTCCCTGGCCGCAAGAGGCCGGCGCGCGCGCTGGCCCGCAAACGACGCTGCGCGCGCCCAGGCGAGTGGACCCGCGGCATGAACCCCAGCGCGCTGTTCATCCACCGCCCGGTGGCCACCGCGCTGCTCACGCTGGGCCTGGTGCTGGCGGGTGTGGTGGCCTACTTCAAGCTGCCGGTGGCGCCCTTGCCCCAGGTCGACTTCCCCACGATCTCGGTGCAGGCCTCGCTGCCCGGCGCCAGCCCCGAGACAATGGCGTCCAGCGTGGCCACACCGCTGGAGCGTGCCTTGGGTGCCATCGCGGGCGTGACCGAGATGACATCCTCGTCGTCGCTGGGCAACTCGCGCATCACCTTGCAATTCGACCTCTCGCGCGACATCAACGGCGCGGCGCGCGAGGTGCAGGCCGCCATCAATGCCGCGCGCGCCCTGCTGCCCAGCGGCATGCCCAACAACCCGACCTACCGCAAGGTGAATCCCGCCGAAGCGCCGATCCTGATCATGGCGCTGACCAGCGACACCTTGACACGCGGGCAGATGTACGACGCCGCGTCCACGGTGCTCGCGCAGCGCCTGGCGCAGGTGGACGGCATCGGCCAGGTGACCATCGGCGGCGGCGCACTGCCGGCCGTGCGCGTGGCCGTCGATCCGGCGCGCGCGGCAGCCAACGGCATCGCGCTGGAGGACATCCGCGCCGCGATCGTGGCCACCAACGCCAACCGCCCCAAGGGCGTTCTGGAAGACGACCAGCGCAGCTGGCAGGTGCACGCCAACGACCAGGCCCGCAGCGCCGCCGAGTACGCCCCCCTGGTGATCCGGTACCGCAACGGCAATGCCGTGCACCTGCGCGACGTGGCCCAGGTCACGGATTCGGTGCAGGACGTGCGCAACTACGGCACGGCCAATGGCAAGCCGTCGATCCTGCTGCTGCTGTACAAGCAACCCAATGCCAACATCATCGAGTCGGTCGACAAGGTGCGCAGCCTGTTGCCGCACCTGCGCGCATCGATTCCTGCGGCGATCGACCTGGACGTGGTGGTGGATCGCACGCCCACGCTGCGTGCCTCGCTGCGCGAGGTGCAGCGCGCGCTGGCCATCGCCGTGGGTCTGGTCATCCTGGTGGTGCTGCTGTTCCTGCGCAATGCGCGCGCCGCGCTGGTGCCCAGTGTCGTCGTGCCCACCTCGCTGGCGGCCACCTTCGCCGTGATGTACCTGGCGGGCTACAGCGTGGACAACCTGTCGCTGATGGCCCTGACGGTGGCCACGGGCTTCGTGGTCGACGACGCCATTGTGGTGGTCGAAGTCATCACGCGGCACATCGAACGCGGCAAGTCGGTGCTCCAGGCCACGCTGCAAGGCACGCGCGAGATCGGCTTCACGGTGGTGTCCATCAGCCTGTCGTTGGTGGCGGTCTTCATCCCCATCCTGTTCATGGGAGGCATCGTCGGGCGCCTGTTCCGCGAATTCGCCGTGGTGCTGTCGGTGGCGATCCTGGTGTCGATGGTGGTGTCGCTCACCACCACGCCCATGATGTGCGCCGTGCTGCTGCGTCCGCCACAACAGCGCCCGCCCTCGCGCCTGGCGCGCCTGGGACGGCGCCTGCGCGTGCTGCTGCGCAGGGCCTATGCCCGTTCCTTGGCCTTCGCGCTGCGCCACCAACCGCTGGTGCTGCTGGCGCTGGTGGGGGTGGTGGCCTACAACGTGCATCTGTATGGTGCGATTCCCAAGGGATTCTTTCCCCAACAGGACACGGGCCGCATCGTCGGCTTTGTGCTGGCCGATCAGGCCACCTCGTTTCAGGCCATGCAAAAGCGCCTGGATCGCTTCCTGGAGATCGTGCGTGCCGATCCCGCGGTGCAGAACGTCACGGGGTTCACCGGTGGCTCGCAGCGCAACACCGCGCAGATGTTCATCGCGCTCAAGCCCCTGGACGAACGCGGCGTGAGCGCGCAGCAGGTCGTGGCGCGCCTGCGCTCACAACTGGCCCGCGAGCCCGGCGCCAACCTGTTTCTCAACCCCGTGCAGGACATCCGCATCGGCGGCCGACAAGCCAACGCGTCCTACCAGTTCACCTTGCAGGCCGACGACCTTGAAGACCTGCGCTTCTGGGAGCCACGCATTCGCTTTGCCATGATGCGCCTGCAGGAGGTGGTGGACGTCAACTCCGATCAGCAGGACCGCGGCCTGCAGACCACCTTGCACATCGACCGCGACGCCGCCGCGCGCCTGGGTCTTTCGGTGCGGGCCATCGACACCACCCTCAACAACGCTTTCGGGCAGCGCCAGATCGGCGTGATCTACAACCCCCTGAACCAGTACCGCGTGGTGATGGAACTGGACAGCGCCTACCTGCAAAGCCCCGAGTCACTGAGCGAGGTGGTGTTCATCAACAACGTGGGCGAGAAGGTGCCCTTGACGGCCTTCGCGCGACGCGAACTGACCAACACACCGCTGTCCGTGAACCACCAGGGCGGGGCTCCGGCGGCCACCATCAGCTTCAACCTGCCGCTGGACGTTTCGCTGTCGGAGGCCACCGACGCCATCCGCAACCTCATGGCCGAAATGGGCGCGCCGGTGAGCCTGCGCGCCACCTTCCAGGGCACGGCCCGCGCCTTTGCCCAGTCGCTGGAGAGCCAGCCCTTGCTGATTGCCGCCGCCATCCTCACCATCTACCTGGTGCTGGGGATGCTCTACGAAAGCTTTCTGCATCCCATCACCATCCTTTCCACCCTGCCCTCGGCCGGGGTCGGGGCCTTGCTGGCCCTGCAATGGACGGGCACCGAGTTCTCGGTGATCGCACTCATCGGCGTGATCCTGCTCGTGGGCATCGTCAAGAAGAACGCCATCATGATGATTGACGTGGCCATCAGCGCTCGCCGCAAGGGCCTGAGCGCGGGTGCGGCCATCCACCGCGCCTGCCTGCTGCGGGTGCGGCCCATCCTGATGACCACCGTGGCGGCGGTGTTTGGCGCCATCCCCCTGGCCATCGGCACGGGTGACGGCGCCGAGCTGCGCCAACCCCTGGGCATCTCGGTGGTGGGTGGTCTGCTGCTGTCTCAATTGCTCACGCTGTACACCACCCCCGTGGTCTATGTTGCGCTGGATCGCCTGCGGGCGAGCACCATCCGGCTCTTGTCTGCTATCAAAAATGGAATGCCCTCGACCAAACCCTCGCCTGCGGCCTGACAAGCTGTCTGACGTCGCCACCCGCGTGTCCATTCGTGGCATCGCGATGGCCGCCACGGCGGCCCTTGTGCTCTCGGCCTGCCAGACGCCACCTCCCCTGCCCGCCTACCAGCGGCCCGCGGTCGAGGTGCCCGACCAATACGCCGAATCGGCGATGTTCAAACGCGCAGACCCACAGGCAGCGGCGGTGCCCCAGGCGTGGTGGACCCTGTTTGGCGACCCGGAACTGGATGCGCTCCAGCAACGCGTGCCCTTGAACAACCAGAACCTTCAGGCAAGCGTGGCCCAATGGCGCATCGCCCAGGCCGCACTGGCCCAGGCGCGCGCCAGCCTGTCGCCCACGCTGGGCATCAACACCCAGGTCTCGCGCAGCGACAGCCCCGGTGCAGCCGCACCCGCCACCGTGTATTCCCTGGGCCTGGCGGCGTCGTGGGAGGTCGATCTATTCGGGCGCCTGGGTTCGGCGCTGGACGCCGCGCAGGCGCGCGTGCAGGCCAGCGCGGCCGACCTGGCGGCGGTGCGCCTGTCGCTGCACGCCTCGGTGGCCCAGACCTACCTGGCCCTGCGTGCGGCTGAAGCCCAGGCGCAGGTGATCGAGCGCAGCATTGCGGCGTTTGCGCGCTCGCTCGAACTCACGCGCAACCGCTACGACGCGGGTGTGGTGTCGGCCGCCGATGTGGGCCAGGCCCAGACGCAATTGAAGTCGGCCGAGGTTCAGCTCATCGAAAGCCGCCAGACACGCGCCCAACTGGCCCATGCGCTGGCGGCCTTGTGCGGACAGACAGCGGCCAGCCTGTCGCTGGCCGCCAGTGGTCGGATGCCTGAGGTGCCCGCCGTGCCAGAACAGCTGCCAGCAGATCTGTTGCAGCGGCGCCCCGACATCGCGGCGGCCGAGCGCCGCGTGGCTGCAGCCCATGCGCAGGTGGGTGTGGCACGCGGCGCGTACTTTCCAACGTTGAACCTGAGTGCCTCGCTCGGGGTGCGGCAGTCGGGTTGGCGCGATCTGCTCAGCCTGCCCAATCTGTTCTGGTCGCTCGGGCCGGCGCTGGCGCAGTCGCTGCTTGACGGTGGTGCCCGCCAGGCCGCCGAGGCATCGGCCTTTGCATCGGTTGAACTGGCCACGGCGCAGTACCGCCAGACCGTGCTGACCGCGATGCAGGAAGTGGAAGACAACCTGTCCGCCGCAGCGTGGATCGAGCAATCGATTGCCGCCCAGCAGGACGCTTTGAGCGCCGCACAACGCGTGCTGACCATCGCCAACAACCAGTACCTGGCGGGTACCGTGAGTTATCTCAACGTTGTCACTGCGCAATCGAGTGTGCTCGCGGCTGAGCGCAACCTGATCGATCTGCGCAGTCGGCGACTGACCGCCGTCAACCAGCTGCTCAAGAACATTGCAGGCGACTGGCGCGGCACGATGACACCCCGCGCTGATGACGGCACGGCGCCGCTGCGCGCCAACCCAGGCTTGGCTGCCCAGGCCGTCATCGAGTCGCCGCCGCGCTACGTCGACTGATGCCCGGCGCGCGCCGTGGCCGCGAGTCCCCGGCCGTGGGCGAACACCAGGCAGCTATCGCGGCACGAACATCCGATGGCTGTAATGCGCCAGTTCATCGATGGATTCGTGCACATCGGCCATGGCGGTGTGCAGCTGGCGCTTCTTGAAACTGCCGGCCACATCCGGGTACCAGCGCTTGGCCAGTTCCTTGAGCGTGCTGACGTCCAGGTTGCGGTAGTGAAAGTACGCCTCCAACTTGGGCATGTACCGCACCAGAAAGCGCCGGTCCTGGCTGATGCTGTTGCCACACATCGGTGACGCGTTGGCGGGGATGTAGCGCTGCACGAAGGCCAGCACCTGCGCTTCGGCGGTCGCCTCGTCGACGGTGGATGCCCGCACGCGTTCGGTCAGGCCGCTTTTGCCATGGGTGCCCTTGTTCCAG
>CAYNWR010000214.1:0-5388 GCA_964400915.1 uncultured Burkholderiaceae bacterium | reverse complement strand
CATGCCGCCCATCGTGATCAGGATCTGCTTGAGGTGCTGACCGTAGACCGGTCGAACGATGTAGCGCTCGAAGGCATAGCCCACCGCGGCAGCCACCAACATCCCCGCCAGCATCGCTGGGACCACGGCAGCGAGGTTCAGCAGCACGTCGGGCGATGCCACCCATCCGCCCATGGCGGCCATCACGCTGGTCGCCACATAGGCGCCCAGGGCGATGAACACGCCGTGACCGAAGTTCAGCACATCCATCAAGCCAAACACCAACGTCAGGCCGGATGCGATGACAAAGATGATCATGCCCATCGCCAGGCCGGCAACCGTCAAAGTCAGCCAGCTGGACACACTGCCAATCAGGGGCAGCGCGGCCGCAGCCAGCGCCGGAACCAGCACGAGCATGGCATAGCGGGAATCGCGCCACCTGAAAATTGCTTCACTTTTCATAGCGACAATCCAAGGTACGACGCCCGCAGATCCTCGTTTTCTTCGAACTCCTCAACAGAACCCTGATAAACCGTGCGCCCCTGGTCCATCACGACCACGTGATCGGCCACGCGCTGCGCCACCGAAACGTTCTGTTCGACCAGCAGCACACTCGCCCCCTGCTTCTTGACCTCGGACAGCGCTGCAACCAGGTTGTTGACGATGGCGGGCGCGAGGCCCTTGCTGGGCTCATCGACGATCAGGAGTTCGCGCGGCTCGATCAGTGCACGCGCCAGCGCGAGCATCTGCTTTTGCCCACCCGACAACTTGCCGGCGGGGTGCGACCAGAACTTCTCGACGGCCGGAAAGAGCTCCCAGATCCAGCGCAGGCGTTGCGCATCCATGGCCTCGACGCTCGGGGCCTTGTGTGCCGCCAACAGCATGTTCTCGCGCACCGTGAGATCGGAAAAAATGCCCATGTTCTCCGGAACATAGGCGATCCCGCTGCGCGCGATGTCGGGCGTCTGGGCCTGTGTGATGGACTGCCCCTTGAAATCAATGCTGCCCGCGGACGCGCGCCACAGGCCCATGATCGTGCGCAGGGTCGTGGTCTTGCCCACACCGTTTCGGCCCAACAGTGCCGTCAGTTTTCCGGCAGGCACCAACAGGTCGACGCCCTGAAGAATGTGATAAGCACCAATGTGCGTGTGCACACCGCGCATCTGCAGCAGCGCCTGCGATGTCATGCGGGTGCGCCTCCTGCGGCCACCCCAAGGTACGCCTCTTGAACGATGGGCGACGCCATCACGTCGGCTGGCACGCCATCGGCCACGAGAGAGCCGTTGTGCAACACGATCACGCGGTCTGCCAGTTCGCGAACCACATCCATCTTGTGCTCAACCAGCAGAATCGTGCGATCCGCGCGGCCCTTCAGGCGGCGAATCATGTCCAGGATCACCGGCGCCTCATCGTGGCTCATGCCGGCGGTGGGCTCGTCAAACATATAGACCTTGGGCTCCAGCGCCATCAGCAAGGCCACTTCCAACTTGCGTTGATCACCGTGGGGCAGGCTGGCAGCGCTGTCGCCGGCGCGGTCGAGCATCGACACGTCCGTGAGGATCTGACGCGCCCGCTGCTCCAGGTCGCCGTGATCGCTCCAGATGCTCCACAGGTCCAGGCCATGACGGTGCCGCCCCGGCCGGACGGCTTGCACCGCAAGCCGGACGTTTTCGAACACCGTGAGGTTCGGAAACAGGTTGGTCAACTGAAATGCCCGCCCGAGCCCGGCGCGGGTACGCCGCGATGCAGGCCAGTTGCTCACATCCTCACCATCAACACGGACCGTGCCCGCACTGGCCGGCAATTGCCCGGATATGAGGTTGAAGTACGTCGTCTTGCCCGCGCCGTTCGGGCCAACGATGGCCGTCAGTGTTCCGGGCTCGAAGCGGCAGGTGACGTCGTTGACCGCCACGTGTCCGCCAAAGCGGACCGTGAGGCCCTGGGTTTCCAGCATGGGCGCGTGGTGTGGCAGGACAAAGCTTGGAAGCGAACGCCAGCGATCAGCGCTTGTTGCGGATCGGCAGGTCGATTTCCTCGGCCTTGATTTCACGCACCAGTTCCGGCACGCCCCACTCGAAAGCCGGGTCCACCTTGATCTTGAAGTGGTACATGCTTTGCAGCGCCTGGTGATCTTCCTTGCGGAAGGTCATCTTGCCCTTGGGTGTGTCAAAACTCATGCCCTCCATGGTCTGGATGAGTTTGTTGGTGTTGGTGTCGCCGTTGGTTTTCTTCAAGGCGGTCACCACCGCCATCGCGGCCGAGAACCCACCCGCCGTGAAAAAGTCTGGCGGACTCTTGTACTGCTTGTAGTGATTGGCCACCAGCCATTCGTTCACCGGGTTCTTTGGAATCCCGAAGTAGTAGTACAGCGCTCCTTCCATGCCGGGCAGACGCTTGTACAAGGTCATGGCCGGCAGAATGTTGCCGCCCGTGGCGATTTCCACACCGTAACGCTCGGGGTTCATGTCGGCGATCTTGAAAGGCACCGCCAGGTTGCCGGCCCAGATGATCGACACGATCTTGCGGCCGGGCAGGGTCTTGGCTTTGTCGAAGATGCGCTGCGCCGCTGCCGTGATGTCGGTGGCGTTCTGGGGCACGTACTCCTCGTGAGCCACCTTGGCCTTCTTCAGGGCATCCTTCAGAGCCTTCACACCATCGCGCCCAAAGGCGTAGTCCTGCGCCAACGTGATGACCGTGATGTTCTCCTTGTCCATCACCACGGCATTGGCCAATGCATCCTGCGAGCTTGAACGCCCCGTGCGAAAAATGTACTTGTTCCACTTGTCGCCGGTGATCGCGTCGGCCACGGCCGGCTCGACCAGCAGGATCTTCTTGTATTCCTCGGCCACCGGGAGCATGGCCAATGCAACGCCGGAACCGGTCGTGCCCACCGCCAGATCAACCTTGTCATCTGCGTAGGCAGCGGCCAGCAGGCTCTTGCCCAGGTCGGGCTTGCCTTGATCGTCCTTTTCAATCACGACGATCTTCTTGCCGGCAACCTGCATGGTGCCGCCCGTGGCGTAGTCCAGACCCATCGAGAAGCCGACGATGGTCTGTTTGGCATAGGCCTCCAGCGGGCCTGTCTTTCCGCTGATCAACGCGATCTTGATGTCCTTGGATTGAGCCCAGGTCGCAGAAGCCATCAGCGAGCAGGCACCAGCAATCAATGCCAGCAGGGAACGACGAAACATGGAACAACTCCTTGGCGTGATCTCTGAGTTACGCACAACACGTGCCAACCACAGACTGTTGATCCAAAAGGAGAAAGCCAGAATCAATCAAGTGGATTGATCAACTATCAGTCAATCATATGACTGATAATCAGACAAATGTCTTTCTATTGATCAGGGTTTTCCAGCAAGGCATAGAATTTGGCTCGCGAGATCTTCAGCAGTCGGCTCGCAGCCAGCTTGTTGCCCTTCGTTGCCCGCAAGGCGGCATGAGCAGCCCGTCGCTCCAACAATCTCACCTGCTCGGGCAATGGTGCAAGCAGGGGGCTTGGCGCGTCGTCCGAAACGGGCACGAAAGGCATGGCTGGAGGCGCCGGTTCGAGCAGCCCGGACTGACGCAACACCTCGCGGATCGTCTCGGCATCCACCACGCCCGATTCGATTCTCAACGCCGCCTGCTCCAACACGTTGCGCAATTCGCGGATGTTGCCGGGCCAGCTTTGACCAGCCAGCAGCGCCATGGCGTCGGGCAGCACTTCGACCGGCGGCAAGCCGCTGCGTTGCGCGATGTCCTCGCAAAGCGCCTCCACCAGCGCCAGCATGTCACTGCGGCGCTCGCGCAGCGGTGGAACCTGAATGGGCAACACGTTGAGCCGGTAGTAGAGGTCGGCCCTAAATCGTCCGGTCTGAACCAGCATCGCGAGATCACGAGAGGTGGCCGCAATGACGCGCGCGTCGAACTGGATGACTCGGTTGGAGCCCAAGGGCTCGATCTCGCCCTCCTGCAAGGCCCGCAGCAACTTGGCCTGTGTCGGCAAGGCCATGTCACCCACCTCATCGAGAAACAGCGTCCCGCCATGAGCCAGTTCAAACTTGCCTTGCCGGCCTTTTCGGTCGGCTCCAGTGAATGCACCGGGCGCAACCCCGAAGAACTCGGCCTCCAGAAGGCTGTCCGGAATCGCCGCAATGTTGACGCTCACCAAGGGCCCCGCCGAGCGGCGCGACGCAGCATGGATCGCGTGCGCCAAAAGCTCTTTGCCAGTCCCGGTTTCGCCCAGCAACAGCACCGTGCTTGACGACGCCGCTGCACGTCGCGCGTGGCGCTTGACTTCGACCGCACTGGGGCTGCTGCCGATAAAGCTCGCAAAGGTATGTTTGGCGCGACGGGCCCCATTGGCAATCCCGGCCTGAGCCTGTTCACGCTGCTGGGCGGCCACGAGGTCGCGCCTGGCGTCATCCAGTTCACGTTGCAGCAATTGGAATTTGCCCATCAGTGGGGCCAAATGGGTTTCGGCGTGATCGAAGAGCACGATGCCCAATACACCGATGACACTTCCCGCTGCATCGCGCAAGGGGATGCGGCTGACCACAAAGGTGCCTGCACGGTTGGTCAGCAGATCCAGCAAAATGGGTTTGCCGGTTTCCAGCACGCGATGCATCAGCGTGTTCTGCACAACCGCCGAAACCGGTTGGCCGACGAAGTCCTCTTCGCGCTCGAATCCCAATGCCGGCAGAAAGCGCTTGTAGCGATCGTTCACCCAGACGACACGGGCGTTGCGATCGACCAGCATCATGCCCTGGCTGGCCCCCGCAAACAGCTCGAACATCGAACGCGCCGCCAGTTCCAGAATGGCATGGGCCTCCAGCGGGAGTTGCGCGTCCGCAGCAGCGCCGGGCTCAAGCTCGCAGGGCGCTTCAGGTGCAGGTGTCTGCCGGTTCATCGCCAACACTCCGAAACGTCGGCCAGGTCTTCAAGCGCCGCTCATACGAGCCCATCGTCAGGGACAACCCCGTCAGGAGGGTGCACGGCGGCGCAGAAGACGGGGCAGCACCAACACGGCCACGATGATCACCAGCAAGCTCAAGCTCGCGGGCCGTTGCAGAAAGACGGCAAAGCTGCCCTCGCCGATCGATACCGCATTTCGCATCTGGGCCTCGGCCAAGGGACCCAGGATCATCCCGACCACGAGGGGAGCCTGGGGGAAATCAAAGCGCCGCATCGCCACGCCCAGCAACCCAACCCCATACAACAGGAACAAGTCGAAAGCTGACTGGCGCATGCCATAGACACCAACCGTCGCAAAAATCAGGATGCCCGCATACAACTGCGGCTTCGGAATGCGCAGCAGTTTGACCCATAGACCCACCAGCGGCAGGTTCAACACGAGCAGCATCACGTTGCCGATGTACAGCGACGCGATCAAGGCCCACACCAGCGCTGACGACGTCTGGAACAGCT
>CAYNWR010000213.1:0-5390 GCA_964400915.1 uncultured Burkholderiaceae bacterium | reverse complement strand
CATCGGCAAATTGTGGCGCACAGATTGAGCGCTCGGGTGGCACCTGTCTGGCCGGGAGGCCAGCCGCATGAGCAACGCAAATGTCACCCGGACGTCGAACGATGGCGCGGGCACCGCGTTGAGCTTGCTGCTTTCACCAACCAGTCGCAGCGATGGGGGCGTACGTGGAGGCCGGGTGCGTCGAGGCGTGGCGCCGACACAGTCGACCGGTCGACGAGATCGACATGACCTATGGCTTCGTCACAAAGGGAAACAGGGAACCGGCCAAAGCGCCCCGACCGATCTGAGCCGGGTAGGAACAAGCTTGGATTGCAAGGACCTGGACGGTGGAGTCAAGCCGCCCTGAACTCGTGCTGATCGGCCTGTTGGGCCTGCCACACCCGTCTCGGGCTGGGCGATCTCTGCCCCTCAAGTCCGTCACCGCCAACTCTGGTTCAGATGGTTCGCGCAGCCCCACATTCGAACTTCTCCACCATTCGCCGATCGCCCGTCGGTGTCGAGGCAAAGCCCAGAAGCCCTGTTCACGAGCCGATAGCCTCCAGCTCCAAGTTGCTGGACGTCCCATAGCTGGTTCGGGTGATTGCTGCAGGCCCACATCCTGACCTGTCCGCGATTGACCTGGGTACCGTCGCTGTCCAGGCAGAAGTTCGAGTTGCGATTCACCAGGCGATGGCTCGCGCCGACGCTGATCATGGTCCAGAGCTGGTTCGGATGGTTCGAACAGTTCCACATGCGGACCGTTCCCCCATTGGCGGACTGACCGTCGGTGTCGAGGCAGAAACCACTGGCGAGGTTGGTGAGCTTAATCCACTGCGGTTGCTGCACCGGTGGTGGCACGTACGCGGGTGCCTGCGCCTGCACGGGTGGCGCAGAGGCTTGTTGTGATCCCTTTGCGCGCGCCGCGGCGCGACCCGCCACCGCTGCCAACGTGAGACTGCCCGACCCAGGACAAGCCGCCCTCGAATTGAGCCCTCTGAATTTGGCCTTGCCTTGCCAGGTGACCGTTTCCACGCCGGGCTGCGGCGGCGTATGCGTGAACTGCGTCCCATACTGAGGCGCAGCCAGTTCGGCCTCCAGCTTCTTTCCGTCCGGAAAGGTGAACTCCAAGTTGCAGGTGGAGCCGTCAGTGGGCGGTGATGGATGGAAAAAATCGATGACGTTTGCTCGACCCGCAGCCAGTGTCACTGCGGGCTGGGCCACCGCATAGGCGGAGGTCAGAACGAAAGCCACCGCGACGAGCGGTGGGGCACGCAGGATGTGATCGCCAATGGACATTTCGGTCTCCTCGGTTCAGAGCGCCCTCGCCGTTGGCGTGCATCGGTCGTTCAAAGAGAGACACCCCGGATCCGGCTGCAGCCAGTATAGGAGCCAGGTTGATGCGGTCAACGTGTCGCGCTTTCTGTCGACCGCCGCTCTGAGGCCAGGGTGGTGAGCGTGCGAACCTTCGCGTCGGTGAGCTTCATCGGGGCATCCTTGATCGATTGGGGGCATTCTTGCCACCATGCCCAACAAGATCAAGGAATCATGCGGGTTTCCAGCCCGAATGTGAGTGCCGTCGCGACCACCTGCCATCAAAGCCGCGTCCCGAATATCAGGCAGAAAGGCCCCGCCAGCCCATTTTGGGCAGATTTTCATGACAAATAGGCCTGTGGCGATCGCCAATGCTTGCAACGTCGCTACTTATTTGGCAGCAATCACGATGCCGCCTCGACTCAACGGGCCAGGTAACCGCAATCCACGGGCAGGGTCACCCCGGTGATGCAATGCGCCGCCGGGCTCGCCAGGAAGGCAATGGCGGCGGCAATGTCCTCGGGCGCTGGCAGGCGCCCCAGGGGCGTGTGGCTCATCACGGTGGCCAGCACCTCGGGGTTGGAAAAAATCGGGCCTGTCAGTTCGGTGCTGACGAATGTCGGGGCCACCGCGTTCACACGGATCTGATCGGCCGCCCATTCCAACGCCAGCGCCCGCGTGAGATTGACCACCGCCCCCTTGGACGCCTGGTACGAGGCGTTGGGATAGATACCGCCCGACAGACCCATGATCGAGGCGAGGTTGACTATGGCCCCGCCACCGCGCCGCTTCATGAAGGGCACGGCCGTGCGAGCACACAGAAAAGTCCCCAGCACGTTGACGTCCTGCACGCGGTGCCAGTCGGCGATGTCCAGATCGACGGCGGGGCGGCGCACGGCGATGCCCGCGTTGTTCACCAAAATGTCCACCCCGCCCAGGCGTTCGGCCACGGTGGCAAACGCCTGGTGCACCTCGTCCTCGCGCGTGACATCGCAGCGCAGCGACAGCGGTGTGTCGACCCTCGTCTCTGTCAGGTCGAACACCGCCACCTGTGCGCCCAGCCGCATCAATCGCTGCGCCGTTGCCGCGCCGATGCCCTGGCCACCGCCGGTGACCACGGCCACCTTGTCTTTCAGATCGAACATGGCATCAGCCCAGAAGTTTGGGGCCGTTGACGATGGCCACCGCCAACAAGGCCAGAAGCGCCACCAGCAGCGCCGCCTGGCCCCACCGGGCGCCACGCACGGCCGCCGCCGATGCGCGCTCGGCCGCGGCGGCTGCATCCTGGGCGGCTTTTCGGATGTCCAGCAGGGCGGCATTGACCGAATCGCCGAAAGCATCGGGCTGGACCGAATGGCCAAAGCCGCCGGGCTGGACTGAATCGCCCCCCACCGTGGGCATGGGCACGAATCCCGAATCGTCGGTCACCAGCGGCACGGGCCGCGACACGACCCCAAAGGACTGTCCGCTGGAGGCTGCAACATCCTTGAATTTCCGGAGCCACTGCTCGGCCACCTGGCGGCTCGCGGCATCGAGCTGGTCCACCTCGAGCACGCGCCGCAGGTGCGTGATGCCATGCGCCATGGAGTCGTGCTCGGACAGCCACGCCACCACGTCGTATTCGGTTTCAAAGCTGAGCTTGTACACGGTCGATTCTCAGATCCTGGTGCGCATTGTGCGCGACAGCAGCAGAACCGGAATCAATCCCACCAGCACCAGCGCCAGCGCAGGCAGCGACGCCTCGGCCAAGCGCTCGTCGCGGGCCAGTTGGTAGGTGACGACGGCCAGCGTGTCGCTGTCAAACGGTCGCAGGACCATGGTGGCGGGCAGTTCCTTCATCACGTCGACGAACACCAGCAACAGGGCCGCGGCGATCGAACGCTTCATCAGGGGCAGGTGAATGCGGGTGAACAAGTGCCGTCCATGCAGACCCAGCAGACGCCCGGTGTCATCCAGCGATCCGGGAATGCGCGCGTACCCGCTGGTGACCGACTGCATGGCCACCGCGGTGAAGCGAACCAGATAGGCCCAGATCAGCCCGAGCACCGTTGCCGTGATCCAGTATCCCGGCCGCAGGTTGGGTACCCATTGTTGAAGCCAGCCGATGGGCAGGAGCAAGCCCACAACGATCACCGCGCCGGGCACCGCATAGCCCACCCCGGCCAGGCGGGCCACCCCCTGCAGCAGCACGCCGCCCCGGGCCCGCAGGCCATGCCCCAGCATCAGCGCGATAGCCACCGCCAACACGGCCGTGAAGCCCGACAGTTGCAGGCTGTTGAGCGACCACTGCATGAAGGAGCGCCACGGCAACTCCACGTCGCTGGCAGCCAGCGGCATGGCCATGACCAGCAGGGGGAGCACAAAACCCAGCACCACGGGCACGGCACAGAGCACCCAGACGAGCCCCACCTGCCAGCCCACCAGACGATGAGGACCGCTCTCCCCGCTTTGGGCCCCAGCTGGCTGGCGCGCGTCGGCAAAACGCATGCGCCTCTGCGTGGCCTGCTCGACATAGAGCAGCAACAGGACCAGCACCAACAGCATGGTGGCCAATTGCGCGGCGGCGATGCGGTCGTCCTGTGCCAGCCAGGCCTTGTAGATGCCTGTTGCAAAGGTCTGCACGCCGAAATAGCTGGTCACGCCGAAATCGGCCAGGGTCTCCATGAGCGCCAACGCGACGCCCGCTGCAATCGCCGGCCGCGCCAAGGGCAGGGCGACCATGAGGATGCGCCTGGGCATCGAGGCACCCAGCAGGCGGGCCGCTTCCATCAGGCGCGTGGCGCGTTCGGCCAGGGCGGCGCGGGCCAGCAGGTAGACATAGGGATACAGCGCCAGCACCAGCACAAAGGCGGCACCCGGCAGGCTGCGCACGTCGGGCAGCAGCGATCCCCGCCAACCGGTCGCCGCACGCAGGGCCGTTTGCAGCGGCCCGCTGAATTGCAGGAAATCGGTGTAGGCGTAGGCCACCACATAGGCCGGAACCGCCAGGGGCATCAACATCAGCCATTCGGCCTGCCGGCGCCCAGGAAAGTCGAACATCGTGACGATGACCGCGCAACACGAGCCCAGCACCGTGACCCCGATTCCGACCAACACACACAAGGCTCCAGAAGTCAGTGCGTACTCCAGCAGCACCGTCGATGCCATGGCCTGCAGCACCTGTGCACTGCCGGTGTTCCATTGGCTCCAGGAGCCGAACACGACCAGCACGGGCCATGCCAATACCAGGGCCAGCAGGATGAGCAAGACCTTGGAGGGCTGAAAGGCGCGAAAGCGGTGCATGGAGCCGGCAGGGGCACAAGGGCATGAGCGTAAATGAGAATTGTATGCATCTGACCCGTACAATGACAGGCATGGATCTCGAATTGCGATCGCTGGTTGTCCAATACCCGGGGCGTGATCGGGCTGCCGTCGACGGCGTGAACCTGGGCCTGGCCGCTGGACAGATCGGCGTGCTGATCGGGCCGTCAGGCTGTGGCAAGTCCACACTGTTGCGTGCGGTCGCCGGTCTGGAGCCGGCCAAGGCCGGAGAGATCCGCCTGCAGGATCGCCTGGTCAGTGGTCCTTCGGTGCATGTGGACGCTGGCGCGCGTCGCGTGGGCATGGTGTTTCAGGACTACGCGCTGTTTCCGCATCTGAGTGTCGAGCGCAATGTGGCCTTCGGCGTCGAACACCTGGGCCGGCGCGAGCGCGCCGATCGTGTTCGCGAGGTGCTGGCCCTGGTGGGCCTGCAAGGCCAGGAACAGCGCATGCCCCATGAACTCTCGGGCGGGCAGCAGCAACGTGTGGCGCTGGCCCGGGCCATGGCACCCCAACCAAGCCTGCTGCTGCTGGACGAGCCCTTTTCCAGCCTCGACGTCGACCTGCGCGAGCGGCTCGCCCACGAGTTGCGGCAGATTCTCAAGAGTGCCGGTGCCACGGCCCTGTTCGTCACGCACGATCAACTGGAGGCCTTCGCCATCGGGGATCTCATCGGGGTGATGTGTGAAGGACGCCTGCACCAGTGGGACGATGCGTACTCGCTGTACCACCGGCCGGCCACGCGCTTTGTCGCGGATTTCATCGGTCGCGCGAACTTTGTGCAGGCTACCGTCGCGGAC
>CAYNWR010000212.1:0-5430 GCA_964400915.1 uncultured Burkholderiaceae bacterium | reverse complement strand
TCAGGGTGCGGCCCACCAGGTAGGTGCCACGGCCCAGCGGTGAAATGTTGGCTGCACCGAGCCAGGCCACCGGAATGGCCATGACCATGCCCAGCAAGGTGGCGAGCGTGGCCATCAGCACCGTCTCAAGTGCGGGCTCCCACAGCGACAGCAGGATCGATGCATCGAAATCGATGAAGCGCCATGCCGACTTCCAGACACCCTCGCCGCTGATGCGGCTCCAGTCGGTGTCGCCGATGACGATGGCCTCGACACTCCAGAGCACAAGTGCCGCGATGATCGAATAGCGCGCGTAGCGCCACGTGCGCGCACGCTTGCGTGCAGCCGCCAGGGCATCGATGCGCTCGGCATGGCGGCTGCTGTCCAGGGTCTGGGCCGCAGGGCGATGGACCGAATTTGCGACGGCTTGCGCAGCGCCCATGGTCACAGCACTTCCATGGCGTAGATGTCGGCCAGCGCATGCTTGTCGACGCTGCCCGGTGGGCCGTCGAAGTGTTTCACGCCGTCTTGCAGACCGATCACGCGGTCGCAGAATTCCAGCGCCAGATCCACATCGTGGATGTTGCACAGCACGGGCACCTGAAACTCGCGCGCAATGCCACGGATCATGCCCATCACCTCACGCGAGATCTTCGGGTCCAGCGCCGACGTTGGCTCATCCACCAGCATCAACTGCGGCGCCTGGATCAGCGCACGGGCGATCCCCACACGCTGGCGCTGCCCCCCGCTGAGTGCGTCAGCCCGCTTGTCCAGATGATCGATCAGACCGACGCGATCGAGCAGTGCCACCGCCTGGGCGATGTCGTCCTTGGAATACATGCGAAACAGGCTGCGCAGATTGCCCATGTAGCCCAGGCGCCCGGTGAGCACGTTGTCGATCACCGACAGGCGGTCGATCAGGTTGAACTCCTGAAAGATCATGCCAATGTTGCGTCGCTGCCGACGCATGGCACTTTCGTCCAGCTTCAGCAGGTCCTGCCCGTTGAAGATCACCTGCCCGCCCGTGGGCTCCACCAGGCGGTTGACACAGCGGATCAGCGTGCTCTTGCCGGCGCCGCTGGGGCCGATGATGGCGACAAACTCCTCGGGACCGACGTCAAACGACAAGCCCTTGAGCACGTCCTTGCCCGTGCTGTATCGCACGCGCAGGTCGCGCACCTGCAGCACGGCCGGCGCCCCAGGGCCCGGATTTGGCACAGCACTCATGGCGTCGGGTGCCAGCCTACTTGGCGGATGCTTCGCGAACGATGTTGTAGTCGGCATCGGTCATCTTCACCACCTTCTCCGACTTGACGTTGGCCAGGTATTTCTTGCCATCCTCGTTCTGATCGACCATCAGAAAGGTGTCGGCGATCTTCTTCTTCAGCTCGTCGCACAGCGTGTTGCGGTAGACAAACGGGTCCTGCGGAATCAGCGGCGAATACCAGAGAACGTTGAAATCCTCGAGCTTGACCTTGCCGGCATTCACGGTTTCCATGAAGCGGTGGGTGGCCACAAATGCAGCGTCCACCTTGCCTTCGGCCACCGAAATGGACGACAGGTCGTGGCCCCCCGAATACACCACCTTGGAGAAGTAGCTCTTCAGAGGCCCGGTGTTGGCTTGCTTGGGAAACACCACCTCGGGCACCAGGCCGCCGCTGGTGCTGGCGGGATCGACCAGCGCCAGCACGCTGCCCTTGAGCGACGCGACATCGCTGAACTTGCTCCCCTTCTTGGTGATCAGCACGGCCTTGTAGCCGGGACCTGCCTCCTGGATACCGTTCTTCAGCCGCGAATAGGTGCCAAAGACCTCCACCGAGGGATCCTGCTTGCGGGCCAGCACATAGGCTTCGGGGCCGAGCACAGCCACGTCCACCCACTTGCCCATCAGTGCCTCAACCACCGAGCTGTAGGACGTGGGCATGTAGAACTCGATCTTCTTGCCGGTGTTCTTGGCCAGTTGGTCCAGGATGGGCTTGTAGTAGCCCAGCTCGCGCAGGCTGTCCTGCGTGGGCACCAGGGAAAACTTGAGGACGCGGGGGTCCTCACATTTCTGGGCGAATGCCGGTGCGGCGGGAAGCACGGCGGCCAGCACGAGGGCGAAACGAAGCAGGGTCTTGCGCATGTCTTGTCTCCTGGGGGTCTTGGTTGGGGTTGGTGGATGCAGCGGGGAAAGCTAAGGAACGATCGCGGCGCGAAGCACCTTGCGGTCTTCAGCGTCCTTCATGGCCTGGCCCACCTGGTCCAGGCCGTACACACCGTCGACCAGATCCTTGAACGGGAAGCGCTTGCGATTGACGGTGACGAAATCGAGCGCCTCGATCAGGTGCCGAGGGTGGTAGTTGTGCACGCCGCGCAGCGTGATGAGCTTGCGCAGGATCTGGTTGACATCGATGTTGACGAAGCTGTCGGGGTTCACGACGCCACCCAGCACATAGTTCCCGCCGACTCGCAGCATCTGGATGCCCGACGGAATGACGCTGGGGTAGCCGCAGACCTCGATCACGGCGTCGGCCCCTTCGGGTTTGCACAATGAACGCACGTGCTTGACCATGTCCGCTTCGGTCATGGCCGACGGATCGAGCACTTCGTCACAGCCAAATCGCAGGCCAAGCTCGCGCCGAGCAGCCACGGTGTCGATGCCAATGACCAGACGCGCACCACGCGCCTTGGCGATCGCCGCGGCATACAGGCCCAGCAGGCCCAGGCCTTGCACGACAACGGACGCGCCCATGCGGATTTCGGCTTTTTCGGTGACGCAGATGACGGTGGCCACGCCACAATTGACCGGCGTTGCCTCGACATCCGACAGTTCGTCGGGCAGACGCAGGATCCATGACCGGGGCAGGATGTAGCAATACTGGCCAAAACCCCCGTGATGGTGGGGCTCGGTCGTGACAGCCATGTGACCGTATTTGTCGACGCCCGGGCTTTTCTGAGGGGTGTCGAGCACCTCGGTGTGGTAGTTGTCGCCCGGGATGAAGTACTCGCTCCAGGTGATGCGATCGCCCACACGCAGGGGATCGCCCCGCATGTCCTTCGTGATGCCATCGCCCAAGGAGACGATGGTTCCGATGATCTCGTGACCCAACACGCCTGGGGTGGGGTTGGGTCGGTGGCCCAGGTAGCTGTGGATGTCGCTGCGGCAGATGGTGCACATCCGCACCTTGACCAGCACCTCGCCTGGTCGTGGCTCGCGAACTGGAAACAGGCGCAGTTCAAATGGGGCATTGGGCCGGTCGTAGACCGCAACGAGGCCTTCCTTGACGTCCATGGCGTCTCCCGGGTCAGAGCGTGCCGTTGATGGCGAAATCGAAGATCTGGTAGCTCTTGAGCGGCATGCCGGCCGCCTTGGCCTTGTAGGCGTCGTTGAGCGGACGGTTCACGATGAAGGGCACCTTGGCTTCGCTCACCCCGCCATGCGTGCGCAGGCGGTGGCCCTTGAGTCCCGAGAGGTCGTGGTTGGCTGCCGAGCCGCCGATGCAGACGTCCTCGCGCGAGATCACGGCCACGTCGGCCTCGCGATCGGGCGGCATCTCGAACATGCGGCAGACGGTTTCCTTGTCCAGAGCCAGTTCGATGCCATCGATGCCCCCAATGTGGTCGATGATCTGTCGCGCCGTGACCTTGCCGCGCGACCACACACGCACAAAACCGCCGAGCGCGCCGTGGTGGGCAACAAATGCATCGGTGATCGGGCAGATCACAATCGTCTCGTCCTTGCCGAACTTGGCGTCCAGGATGTCCTGCAGCCAGATCACATTGGGTTCGCCCGCGGCGTTGCTCTTGTCGCTCATGCCGTGATCGGCGGTCAGGGCAACCGTTGCGTCCAGCGCAGCCAGGCGGCCGACACAATCGTCGAGCTTTTTGTAGAAGGTGCGTGCGCCCTCCTCGTTGGGCGCCCACTTGTGCTGCACCCAGTCCGTCAGTGACAGGTACAACAGATCGGGGCGGCGCTCTTGCAACAGCTTGATGCCTGCTTCAAGCACGAACAGCGACAACTCCATCGAGTACATGCCGGGCTTGTCCATGCCCAGCCAGGCCAGGGCGTTCTCGATGCCGTTCTCGGCCATCGTGCATTTCTCGACGAACTCGGTGGAAAAGGAGACGTGGCCCTTGCTGCAGTCCAGGCCCTTGGCCAGTTGCTTGCGCAGCTTGTCCTTGGCGGTGATCGACACCACCTTGGCGCCGGCCTCGGCAAACTTGGTAACGATGCTGTCGCCGCGCAGCAGCTCGGGCCCGGTCATGACCACGGGCTCCCAGGTGCGGGTGTCGAGGTAGAAGTTGCCCGAAATGCCGTGTTTGGCGGTGGGTGTGCCCGTGATGATGGACATGTTGTTGGGACAGGTGAACGAGGGCATCGAGCCATCGGCCACGCTGGCAAAACCCTGGGTCACGAACCTGGCGATGTTCGGGATGCTGCCGTCGGCCAGGAACTGCTGCAGGTAACGCGGATCGCCCCCATCGATGCAGACCACCACCACAGGGCGCAGGGGCCAGCGGTAGTTGGTGTCGTTGACGGTGACGGATTGGGGATGGTTGCTCATGAAGAAAAGGCTGGGTGCAGAGTGAAGGAAAGGGGGAGGGCCAACAAGGGGCTCGTCAAGCGGCGTGGGCCGTCTTTCTTAGCCCGATGAGGCCGGTGCCACCGAATGGGCGGCCAAGGCGCGATGCAATCGTGCGCGGCTCAAGAGCACGTGCTCGGTCATGAGCTGCTCGGCCGTGGCCTCGTCGCGTGCCGCCACGGCATTGACAATGGCTTCGTGTTCCAGTGTCGACAGCGGAATGTTGTCGGTCGAGCGGCTGATGGTGGCGCGTCGGTACAGGTCCAACTGGTTCACCACACCGCGGTAGTTGGCCAGCAAGGCGTTGTTTCGAGCGGCGTTGGCCATCAGCTCGTGAAATTCCATGTTCAGATCGAAATAGGCATCGGCAACCCGGGATCGCTCCACCTGCTGCATGCGCCGAACCACGGTGCGCAGTTGTTCGACCTCGGTGGCGCCAATGCGGCGCGCGGCCAGCCGGCCAATCAGGCCTTCCAGGGCGGCGCGCACCTCGTAGTATTCGTTGGCCTCTTCAAGCGACACCTGGCGCACGAACACGCCCCGGTTCTTCTCCAGGCGCACCAGTCCGGCCTGGCTGAGCGCGCGAAAGGCCTCGCGCACCGGGCCACGTGACACGCCCAACATCGTGGCGACCTCAACCTCGTTGAGTTTGGTGCCCGAGGCGATCTCGCCGCCAACAATGCGTCGCTCCAGCTCTTGCTGGACCACGGTGACCAGCGAATGTTCGCGCAGCAGGGCCAACGGGTTGGCGGCCGACGATGCTGGGGTGTTGCGGGTGAGCATGAGAAAACAGCTTACTTTTGCATATTGTCTACAAAATCAAGCTGACAAATCTCCGGGGTAACCCGCTGTCGCATCGGCAAACCGAACCCCAAGGGTCTGTGCC
>CAYNWR010000211.1:0-5432 GCA_964400915.1 uncultured Burkholderiaceae bacterium | reverse complement strand
CGCCCGGCCTTTTGGGCTGTAACCCTTCGGGAGCGGGGCCAAAAACGCGCCACTCGGCGTTGCGCTCCTTGGCCAGACGGGCAGTCTGGCCGTCGTCGCGCGCCTTGATTGGCGCGGTTTTGGCCCCACTCGCACTCGTCAACGTTGTGTGAACAGGCCCTAGTCATCGGCTTTCAAGACCTGCAGCGACGCCGGGCGGCTTCGGGTCCTCTTCACCTAGGATGGCACCGACCATGACGGCGCGATTGCCGGGTTTGCTTCCCGTTGAGTTCGGGAATGCCGACGACCTCGACACCCACCAAACAGGATGGATGATCGGGTTCAGCGATTGGACCCAGAATGAACCCCACCACCTTCGGCACGTCCCCGCAGGCACCTTGTCTGCCGGGCTTTGCGTCAAGTGGTTCTGCCATGCCGAAGGCGATCCGAACGGCGAGGACAAGCCGATCAGCGTGGGACGAACGATGTCCATCCTGGTTTCTGAAGGCAGCGAGTTCAGGATCGACTTCAGCGCGGATCCCACGTTTCCCCCGGAAGCAACGCTGGTGCACACCCTGCGCCAACGGGGCGATTTTCTGATCTGGGGCGAAGGCATCCACCACCGTGCGTTTGGTCTCAAGCCCGCCACGATCATGACCATCCGCTGGGAGCCCCAAGCCTGTGCGGCGCCCATGGCCAGCGTGGGCTCAGCGGCAGCGGCACGGCGCTGACCCGAAGGGCTTTTGGCGCTTGCCGCAAAAGCTGTCATTGTGCACAGTGTTTTCCTTTGTGCCGCATTCAATCGGCACGCCACTGGAGCCATCCCATGCTTGACCACATGACGTTCCGCGTGACCGACATCGGCCGCGCCAAAGCCTTCTACAGCGCGGCGCTGGCGCCATTGGGCTACAGCCTGCACTTCGAAGGCAACCATGGCGCCAACATCCTGGGATTTGCCTGCCCCGACACGTCTGAACCCGATGGCAAGAAGGCCGACGTGTGGTTCATCGACGGTCCGTCGCCCCATGGCGGGCCACCCGCCACCACGGGTTGCCACCTGGCATGGCGGGCTGCCACGCGGGCTCAGGTGGACGCGTTCCACGCGGCGGCGATGGCAGCTGGCGGAAAGGACAACGGTGCCCCCGGCCTGAGGCCGGATTACCATCCCCACTACTACGGTGCCTTTGTGATCGACCCCGAAGGCAACAACGTCGAAGCGGTGTGCCATCTGCCGGTCTAGGGCACCCGGTTCGTTACCGGCCTTGGCGCCACCCTTCAGACCGTCCTTGCGGAGCCGTCATGATCACTCTCGAATTCCTCCTCACGTCTCTGGTGGTGGTGCTGATCCCCGGCACCGGAGTGATCTACACCGTCTCCACGGGTCTGGCGCGGGGGCGCACTGCCAGCGTGTACGCCAGCCTGGGCTGCACCGCGGGGATCGTCCCGCACCTGGCAGCAACGATCCTGGGGCTGGCCGCCGTCATGCACACCAGCGCCCTGGCGTTTCAGGTGCTCAAGTGGGCGGGGGTGCTGTACCTGTTCTACGTGGCCTTTGCCACATGGCGCGACACTTCGGCATTTGCGGTGGACCACACGGTCTCGCAGGGCGGCGCCTGGCGCATTGTGGTCAAGGCCTTTTTGCTCAATATCCTCAACCCCAAGCTGACCATCTTCTTTCTGGCGTTTCTGCCGCAGTTTGTCGACGCGCAGGGCCCGCAGCCGCTGATGCAGTTGCTGACCCTGAGCGCCCTATTCATGGCCATGACGTTTGCGGTGTTTGTGTTCTACGGATGGGTCGCCCACGCCTTTCGGCGCCACGTGATCGAATCGGCCACCGTACAGGGCTGGCTGCGTCATGCCTTTGCGGCAACGTTTGCTGGCCTGGGTGTCAAGCTGGCCACCAGTGAACGCTGAAGGCGGGCTGACCAGGGGCGTGGGCTGAACGTCCAGGCGCGTTCCCCGATGCTCATCATTCGGCGCTGATGCCGGCATCCATGACCGCGCACCCCTGGCCGCGCTGGCTCTGGCAGCTGGCGTCGGCAATGCTTTGCCTGTTGGGTGCGGTGGGCATCGTGCGCTGGGACATCGCGCATCGGCGCGAGGCCTTTGCAGTGGACGCGCGCATTGCGCACCGCCTGCTGAGCCAACGCGCGGCGCAGCTGGACGCGGTGCTGGCCACGCTCGATCTCGTGGCACCGGTGGACGATGGCAAACCGGCAGCGGCGCGGCTGCCGGCCTTGTGGCCTGCGGTGCTGGCGGTGCAACGCAGCGATGCGCAGCACGGGTGGGCCGATCCCGCGCTGGCCGCTGCCGAAGTGCAATCTCGCGCGTTGCCACCCGGGCAACGGCACGCGGTGATGACGTCGCTGGACACACAGCACCTGCACTACAGCCTGGTGCTGGCAGGCAATCCGGCCAGTTGGGCCTTGCGTGTGGATGCACGGCGCCTCGTGCCGACCGAGGAGTGGCCGTTCACCGACGATGGTCCCGTGCGGGTGTTGCTGGTCGCAGGCGCCCACACCATGGTGCTGCACGCCGGAGCGCCCGACGCCTTGCAGCCGGCAGGCCTGACGCCGGGATTCACGTTTTCCAAGACACTGGCCACGCCCAGCCAGCCGCTGGACTTGCGGCTGCAGCGGGCCACGGGTCCGGCCCAGTGGCCTTGGGGCTGGTTGTTGGCTTGGGTCGCGGCCTGCGCAGGGGGCAGCGTCGTGCTGTTGGCCTTGCTGCGTGCGCGGGACACCCAGCGTCGTCAGGCCGAGTTGGTTCGCATGGCGCAAGCCGCGCGCCTGAATTCCCTGGGAGAACTGGCGGCGGGTATGGCACATGAACTCAATCAGCCGCTGGCCGCGGTGTTGGCCAGCACCCAGGCTGCTCAGCGCATGCTGCGCGACGGTTCCCCGCAGGGAGCCCCGGTGCCAGACGATGGCGACGCGGATCTGTCCGCGGTGCACCAGGCATTGGGCCTGGCTGCCGCGCAGGCGCGGCGCGCGTCCGATGTGCTCACCCGCCTGCGTCGTCTGATTCAAAACCCCACATTGGCCATGCAGCCGCAGAGGGTTGACCTGCACACCCTGTGTGTGCAGTTGTTGGACCTGCTGGGGCCCGAACTGAAGCGCCGTGGCATCGGCGCGTCGGTGAGTGGCCAGGCGCCGGCGGTGTGGGCCGATCCGGTGATGATCGAGCAGATCGTGCACAACCTCGTGAACAACGCCATGCAGGCGCTCGAAGGTGTGGCGCGTCCGTTGCCGGCCATTGCTTTGCTGTTGCAGACCGTGGTGGACCAGAACCAGGTGCGCTTGATCGTGCGTGACAACGGCCCGGGTTTCCGTGATGATGAACTCGGCCGGGTGTTTGAGCCGTTCTTCAGCACGCGCGCGGGTGGCCTCGGCCTGGGCCTGCCGCTTTGCGAAACCCTCGCGCAGGCGCTTGGCGGAACCCTGCAGGCGCGCAACGCCACTGAGCCCGGAACCGCAGCCGGCGGCGCCGAACTCGTGCTGACCCTGCCGCTGACGGGCAAGGTGCTGGCGCCCGATGGCGGGTCGATCGATCGGAGAAACCAGGCATGAGGCCTTACACCGCCAAACCCAATGCGCATTCGCCGGTATCCCCTCTGATCCACATCGTCGACGACGATGACGCCGTGCGCGAAGCCTTGGCCCTGCTGATCGGAACCGTGGGCTTGCGGGTTCAGACCTGGTCGCACCCACAGGCGTTTCTGGATGGCTTCGATCGCCAAGCGGTGGGCGCCATCGTGCTGGATGTGCGCATGCCGGGCCTGTCCGGCTTGACCGTGCTCGATTTGTTGCGCCAGCAAGGCGTCGACCAGCCAGTGGTGATGCTCACCGGGCACGGCACGGTGGAGATGTGCCGCCGCGCCTTCAAGTCCGGCGCGGCTGAGTTTCTCGAGAAACCAGTGGACGACGAGGCCCTGCTGGAAGCCGTTCACAACGCTGTGCGACAGCATGTGGGCACACGCCAGCGCGATGGGGGTGGGCGCGACGCGCGCGAACGCTATGCCCGGCTGTCGCCACGGGAGCGCGAGGTGCTGTCGCTGGTGGTTGCGGGCCTGACCAACAAGGAGATCGGCCGGGCACTCGCGCTTTCGCCGCGCACCGTCGAGACCCACCGCGCTCACCTGGGCGTCAAGCTGCAGGTGCAGACGCTGGCGCAGATGATCCGGGCCTATGCCCAACTGGTGGACGATGATGCCGCTGGCCGGCTGCCGGCGTCCGCAGCCTGAGGACCGGACTGTCCGCCATCCGTACTCACACGGATGCCAGGCGCGACGTGTGCGGATGGCGCCAAGGCGAGCAAATTTCAAGAATGGCGACAGGGTTGAACGGGGGTGGTCGAACCACTCGGCGTCCAACCCAAGTTCAACCCAAACGGATATGGAGTCGCCCTTGAAAACAACCCGTCACGCTGCCCTTGCCATTGCCACCATCGCCACGCTCGTCACCCTGGGCAATGCCCAGGCACAGGCTGTTCGCACCGAACGCAACATGTCCCTGGACCTGGCCAATCAGCTGGCCGCTGCCACCGTGGCGTCTTGCACGGCGGGGGGCTACCACGTCACCGCCGCCGTCGTGGATCGCGCGGGTCAATTGCGCGCGCTGCATCGGGCCGACAACGCCGGGCCGCACACGATTGGCGCCGCGCAGGCCAAGGCTTTCACATCGGCGTCAGCCAAGAACAACACCTTGGCCATGATGGAAGGTGCCCAGAAGAACCCGGCCGCTGCCAACCTGGTGCACATTCCCGGTTTCCTGTTGCTGGGTGGGGGTGTGCCGGTGAAGGTGGGCAACGAGGTCATCGGTGCCATCGGTGTGGGCGGAGCGCCCGGCGGCCACCTGGACGAACAATGTGCCGTTGCCGCCATCGACAAGGCCAAGGACCTGCTGAAATGATGAAGCCCGTTTTCAAGCGGCTGGCGGCGCAGGTGGCCACCGTGGTCGGCCTGCTGCTCGCGTCGGTGGTGCTTGCACAGGTGCCTCCGTCGGCGGCAGAAGCCGCCGCCTACCAGGGCTTGCACGCGGCCGCACATCGCGGTGATCTGGTGACCATCCAGAAGCTGGCCAGTGACAAGGCCGCGTTGCAGGCGCGCGATCGCGCCGGCCGCACGGCCCTGCATGTGGCCACGTTTGCCCGCCAGCACCAGGCGGTGCAGGCCTTGTTGCAAGCCGGCGCCGACCCATCTGCCTTGGAGCAGGGCCGTTACGACGCGGTCACCATCGCGGCCGTGGCCGACGACGAGGAGACGCTGCGTGTGCTGCTGGCCGGGGGCGCCAGCGCCCAGCTCGTCACCAGCCGCTACGACGGCACCGCGCTGATTGCCGCAGCCCACCTCGGACACGACGGCGTGGTGCGCCAGCTCATCAAGGCCGGTGCCCCGCTGGACCACGTGAACAACCTGCATTGGACGGCGGTGATCGAGGCGATCGTGCTGGGTG
>CAYNWR010000210.1:0-5440 GCA_964400915.1 uncultured Burkholderiaceae bacterium | reverse complement strand
CGCGGCCGAAACCAAAGGCAGGTTCAGCGCGATGCGGCGTGAGAAACGGGTTGTAAGAGATGTGTCCTTCGGCAGGACCTGCGAATACGCTGGCACCAGCAACACGTCGTCGAAGGTGAGCGCTTTGCCGAGAAGGCGCATGGGACGGCTCCAAAAAAACGATTGTACCGGCGAGGTCGCGGCGTAAACTTCGCCACATGAAGCTTCAGCATGTGCGCATGGGGTGTCTGGCCGCCCTGATCGGGCTGGGAGTGGCCTTGCCCGCCCTCGCTCAATGGCAGTGGATCGACAAGGATGGCCGCAAGGTCTTCAGCGACCGCCCGCCACCCGATGACACGCCCGACAAGAACATCCTGACGCGCCCCGGCGGCGCAGCGCGTCCGAGGCCGGTCGCGGCGCCCACGGCGGCCGCCGCGTCGGCACCTGCCACGGCAGCCTCGGCAGGTGCGCGCCCAACGGCGCGCTTGGCACGCCCCGCAGCGTCGGCCGAAGACCCGGCCCTGGCCGAAGCCAAGAAAAAGGCCGAGGCGGAGGCCGAAGCCAAGAAAAAGGCCGAGGAGGAGCGCATTGCCAAAGCCAAGGCCGAAAACTGCGCGCAGCAGCGCCAGGCCCTTGCCACCATCGATTCGGGCGTGCGCATGTCCACCGTGAACGCCAAGGGCGAGCGCGAGGTGATGGAAGAGCCCGCCCGGCAGGCCGAACGGCGGCGTGTCCAGGCACAAATCGACGCCAACTGCCGCTGACCCAGCTCAGGTCCAGGCCAAGGCCATCAATACCCGGCCTTGGCCCCCGGTCTGCGCTTGGCGAACAGGCCGGCGCCGCGCGTCCCTTGCTTCTTGAAGCGCTCGCGCCGCGCCGTCTTGGGGTCCACCGTGAGGGCGCGGTAGATTTCAACCCGGTCACCGTCGGCCAAAACCTGTTCGCCCGCTGCGGGGCGGCCCCAAACGCCAACAAGGCCGACATCGATGGCCACCCAGGACACACCGGTGGTGCTGGCCAGCTGCTCGATGGCATCGCGCACACGGCTGCCTGGTGGCACGGTCAAGGGCCATTCGCGCACGTCACCAGGCGCCCAGTGCCAGCACACGACCACCCGCAGCTTGCCAACCGCCTGGCCGGGTTCAGCCATAGACCTGCTCGGCGCGCTTGACAAACGCATCCACCAGACTCGAGGCAATCACACCGAACACCGGTCCAACCACCACGCCCAGCGCGTCGCTGTCAAACCCGTAGTTGAGCTTGAGTTCGACCCGGCAGGCCTGCGAGGCGCCGGAACCACCCACATCGATGGGTGAAAACGACCAATGCCCATCGAGCCGCGAAAAGGGTCCTTCGACCAGGCGCATGTGCACCGCTCGCCCGGGCACATGTTCGTTGTGCGTGACAAAGCGCTGCTTCACACCGGCAAACGCAATACCAATGGCTGCCCGCATGCGCTCGGGGCTCGAATCGATGATTTCCGTGTGGTCGCACCACGGCAAGAACTCCGGATATCGCTCCACGCCGGTCACCAGCGAATACATTGCTTCTGCGCTGTACCAGATCAAGACGGATTTATGGACGGATTTCAAGGACAATGCCAGCCCCCTGCTTGCGCATATTGTCCGCGAGGCCGGGGTTTCTTTCCCAGACTGCTTCATGGCCACAGCCTCCACCCGCGCCCCGTCCAAGGGCCATGCCACGCCTGCGCGCATTGCCGAAAACCGCAAGGCGGCCTTCAACTACTTCTTTGAGGAGCGCCACGAGGCCGGGCTGGTTCTGCAAGGCTGGGAAGTCAAGGCCCTACGCGAAGGCAAGGCGCAATTGACCGATGGTTACGTGGTGGTGCGCGGTGGCGAGCTTTTCATCATTGGCCTGCAGATCCAGGCGTTGCGCACCGCGTCCAGTCACGTCAATCCCGAGGCGGAACGCACGCGCAAGCTGCTCATGCACAAGGACGAGATCCGCCGCCTGGTCGGCAAGGTGGAGCAAAAAGGCTACACCCTCATTCCGCTGAACCTGCACTGGAAGAACGGCCGGGTGAAATGCGAGATTGCCCTGGCCAAGGGCAAGGCGGAACACGACAAGCGCGACACCATCAAGGATCGTGAAGGCAAGCGCGAAGTCGAACGGGCCATGAAATCGCGCGTCAGGCGCTGAGCTTCAGGCGCACCGATCCTGGATCAGTCTGCACCGCGCGGACGGCGTTCCAATCAGTCCAGAATGGGTCGGCCGGGCCCGCTGGAACGATGAAACTCGATGAAGCTTTCAGCCGCCACGGGCCGCGAAAAATGAAAGCCTTGTGCATATCGAATGCCCGCAGACTGCAGGACTTCGGCCTGTACCTGGGTTTCGACGCCTTCGGCGATGACCTTTAGGTTGCTTGTCTCCTGCAGAGCCACGATGCCCGGCAGCCACGAAGGCTTAGGGCGCCCCTCCCCAATTTCAGCGATCAGGGAGCCATCCAGCTTGATCATGTGGAAGGGACATCGCGACAGAACCGCCAGATTCGCGCCCCCGACCAGGGTCACGTCATCCAGGGCCACCAGGGTTTGCCGTCCAAAGATGTTCATGATGGCCTCTACGCCCATCTGGTCGGGCACACCTCGCTCGGTGATTTCAAGAATCAATTGCGACGACAGTTCGATGAGTCCGGACTTCGTGGCAACGTACTCCATGCCGCCACGCCCCAGGATTTCGGGTGGCACGTTGATGCTGACATAGGCACGCCGATGGGCGCGCAACCAGTTGCCCAACTCGGCCGCAACCGTGTCAAACACCCAATACGTGAGCAATCCCGACAAGGGTGTGTTCTCCGCCAGCGGGATGAACCGACCAGGCGGGACGACACCTTCCGGCCGGCGCCAGCGAATCAAAGCCTCCGCACCGACACAGTGGCGGTGTTGCAGATCGATCGTGGGGAGGTACTCCAGAAAATACTCGCCCTTGGTCAGGGCGGCACGCATGGCATCGAGTGTGATCATCAAAAAGCTTTCACGCTGAACTCTCTCCCAAAGGCTCTGTGCATCGTCGACACCCAGCCACTTGCAAGGATACCGAATCAGTCGGTGGCCAGTTGGCCGCGCACGGCCTGCAGGACCTGATCGCGGGTCAGGGACCAAGCCTTGCCGAATCCCCCCACCAGCCGAGCCGACTGCGGCTCGAGGAGGAACAGCGAAAAATCCGCGAACTCAAACAAGGGCTCGGCGTCAGCAAAACGGGCCAGGTAGGCCTGACGGGCGGCGGCGCAAGCCGGGCCATCCGGCGCGCAGGCGTGCGCCGTGGCCGACAGGGACAGGCGCGGACGGCCCAGTGCGCTCACGCCGGGCTCTGGCTCGGACGTCACCAGCATGGCCACTTCGGGATTGCTGCGCATATCGGCCGTGTGCGTGGCCAGGCTGCTGACATGGATCACCAGCGCAGCGCTGCCGGGCAGCCTTGCAAACGGAACCATCGACACGGCCGGACGGCCACGATGCAGGGTCGCCAATGCGCCCACCTGCTGCTGATCCAGCAAATGCCGCAACAGATCCACGCGGGCAGGGTCCATGGGATTGGGCAACGAGGTTTGCTGTCTTGCTGCGGATGCCAAGTGCTGTTGCGCTGCTGTCACCTATTCAGCGAACGGCCCAACCACCACTGATGGGAAACACCTGACCGACAAAACAGTCGGCCGCCGATGAACAGAGGTAGGCCGCAAACTGCGCGTCCTCACGCGCGGAAACGAGTCGCCCCAAGGGCACCTCCCGCGCCAGTCGCTCCTGAAAGCGCGGGTTGGCCTGAACCTGGGCCGGGAAATAAGTCGGGTTGTCGACAAAATTCTGTGCGATTGCGTTCACCTGCACACCGGAGGGCGCGAACTCCACGCCCACGGCCTGCACATAGGCCAGTTGGGCACCCCGTGCCGCGCTGTAGGTGGATGCGCGCTTCATGCCGCGCAGGGCCGATGCACTACCGATCACCAGGATCTTGCCGGACCGTCGCGCCAGCATTGCCGGGGCCACGGCACGGACCAGGCGCGGCAGCGGATCGACGAGGGCGGCAAACACCTCGCGCCATTCGCTGTCGCTCACGTCGGGTGCGGGGGTGGTCGGTGCCGTCCACGCCAGATTGGCCACCAGCACGTCGATGGCGCCTGCCGCCTCGGCCACACGCCCCGCAGCGTCGGGGGCGCTCAGCTCGTCGCTGCTTGCCACCACATCGGCACCATGCTCGGCCAACACCGCGCACAGCGTCGGGCCCATGAAGTCGGCCGCCTGCGTCACCAGGATTCGCTTGCCCGCCAATGCTCCCTGCATGTTGCCTCCATCAAGCGCCAGCAACCGCCCGCTCGCGCGCCGCCAGCATCTCATTTCCCACCAGGGCGAGCAAGACCAGGGAGCCACCGGCCAGCGCGGCCCCCCCAGGTGCCTCACCCGCCCCCCCCCACCCCCCCGCGAGGCCGGAGGGGCCCACCCGCAGCGCCACCCGCGACCGCTCGGGCGCCGTGTGCACCCGCGCGCACACCACCGACAGCGCACACGGGACGGCCAGCTGCACCAGGCCCAGCAGGGCCAACAGGCCGACATCCCCAGCACTTGCCGCAAAGGGAATCGCCAGCGGCGCGGTGAGCAGCGTGGACAGCATGGCACCGATCAGCACACAGGGCACCAGATCCAGCTGCTCGCCATGGGCCTGCGAACGCTGGGTGATGGTCCACTGCACCGCGCCGGCAATCGGCACACAAAGGGCCACCAGCGATCCCAGCAGCACACCGGGTGTTCCCAGGCGCAACTGGCTGCCGAACATCCAGGCGATGCCCACGCCCGCGAGCACGATCGCGCCCCACGTGCGCGCAGACAATCGGTGCCCGATGAACACCCGCGACACGAGGGCGGTGAGCAGCGGGCCCAGGGCCAGGGTAATGAGCACGTTGGCCACGCTGGTGATCGTCAGTGCCACCATGAACGCAGTGAACATCACGGCCCAGCAGACCCCGGACAACCAGAACCAGCGGCTGCGCCAGTGCATGCGCGCAAACACACCGCGGCCCTGCCACAAGGGCAGGATGACCAGCAGCGACAGCACCGTGAACAGGCTGCGCCAGAACGTGACCTCGAAGCTGCGGGCGTGTTCCAGGTGGCGCGTCACCACCCCTGCGATGGACCACATCATGGTGCAGGCGACCATCAACCAGACGGCCCTCGCATGTGTCAAATTTGATAGCATGCTATTGATATCTGATGCTCGCTATGTGCCGATTTGCACCGAAATTCAGGCACCCTGCTCGCGGCTGGCGCGCTTGCGCTCGTGCTCCTTGAGGTGGCGCTTGCGCAGCCGGATGCTCTTGGGCGTGATCTCGACCAGCTCGTCATCCTCGATGAACTCCACGGCGTACTCCAGCGTGAGGATGATCGGCGGGGTGATCTTGATGGCGTCCTCCTTGCCGCTCACGCGGAAGTTGGTGAGCTGCTTTTGCCGC
>CAYNWR010000209.1:0-5442 GCA_964400915.1 uncultured Burkholderiaceae bacterium | reverse complement strand
CGATGTACGAGGTGATGGTGGCGGCCGGTTCCAGCGGGTTGAGCGACAGGTTGGGTTGCATGCCGGCGGCCACCGCCAGGATCATGGTTTCGCCCACCGCGCGGGAAATGCCCAGGATGTAGGCCGACGCGATACCCGAGAACGCCGCCGGAACCACCACGCGCGTGGCCGTCTGGAAACGCGTAGATCCCATGGCGTACGAGCCTTCGCGCAGGCTCATGGGCACGGCACGCATCGCGTCCTCGGACAGGGAGGACACGTAGGGGATGATCATGATGCCCATCACGATGCCCGCGGACAAGACGTTGAACGTGGGCAGGTCCGGTAAGAACACCTTGATCAGGGGCGTGACGAACAACAATGCAAAGAAGCCATAGATGATGGTCGGCACACCCGACAGCAGTTCCAGCACAGGCTTGAGGATTTCGCGCGTGCGGTGGCCGGCAAACTCGGACAGGTAGATGGCAATGATGGTCCCCAGCGGAATGGCGATCAGCAAGGCCACGGCCGAGCTGCTCACCGTGCCGGACAGCAGCACCAGAATGCCAAAGTGGGCGTCGTCAAACAGAGGGGTCCATTGGCTGTCGGTCAGGAAGGTCCACAAGGGGACATTGCTGAAGAAGACCAGCGATTCCTTGACGAGGATGTAGACGATGGCCAGGGTGGTGAACACCGAGACGCAGGCCGCAAGCAGCAGGACCATTTCGACGGCTTTGTCGCGCCGGGCCCGCACCTGCTTCAGGCGGGCGAGCTCGGCAAGCCGAGCCTCCCCGGAAGGGCCCGGCGTCGTGGCGACAGCTTCCGGGGTGGTGGCAACACTCATTTTTTTGTTCCAGCTTTCCGATCAGAGCGACGCCTCGCGCTTGAGCAACTCGGGGATGGTGATGCCCACCTCGTTCTTGCCACCAAACACCGTGCCCTTCTTGCCCTTGGCAATGTGCTCGAGGTTGGTCTTGTAGGCCTCAGCAGGCAGCGGAACGTACTTGACTTCCTTGGCCATCTTGGCGCCGTTGGTCATGTAGGCCTCGACGAAGCGCTTGACTTCCGGGCGCTCCATGGACTTGGTGTTGACGTAGATGAAGATCGGGCGCGACAGCGGCTGGTACGTGCCATCCAGCACCGACTTCTCGCTGGGCGTCACGGCGGGCTTGCCGTCCTTTTCGACGATGGGCAGCGCCTTGAGCTTGCCCTGGTTCTCGGCATAGTAGGCAAAGCCGAAGTACCCGATGGCGTTCACGTCACCGGCCACGCCCTGTACCAGCACGTTGTCGTCTTCCGAGGCCGTGAAGTCGCCGCGGCTGGACTTGGACTTGCCGACAATGGCTTCCGTGAAGTAGTCAAAGGTGCCCGAGTCCGATCCGGCGCCAAACAGCTTGATGGGCTGATCGGGCCAGGCGGGGTTGACCTGATTCCAGCGCGTCACCTTGCCCTGCGCGGCCGGCTCCCACAGCTTCTTCAACTCGGCCACCGTGGCTTGCTTGAGCCACTGGTTGCGCGGGTTGATCACCACCGTGAGGGCGTCAAAGGCCACAGGCAGCTCGAAGTACTCGACGCCGATCTTTTTGCAGTCGTCCATCTCGGACTTGGAGATGGGGCGCGAGGCGTTGGAAATATCGGTCTCGCCGCGGCAGAATTTCTTGAAGCCGCCGCCGGTGCCGGACACACCCACCGTGACCTTCAGGCCCTTGTTGGCCTTCTGGAATTCCTCGGCCACCGCCTCGGTCACCGGATAAACCGTGCTGGAGCCGTCAACCTTGACCACCTGGGCCTGTACCCAGGTCGGCGCGCCCATCACGAACGCCGTCGCCGAGAGGGCCAGAAACTTTTGCATCGTCGTGGATTTCATGAAGCATCCTTCAAAAAGGTTAAGCCATTGGCAGTCACTTTATGACGCCTAAATGACCGTTTGATGACAGACTGCACCGTGTTGCGGGCGGTCGCCTTGCGGGACTGTGCGCGCCACATGTGACAGACACATGACAAATCCTCACGACAATGCGCTCCAATTTACTCCCGATTTCATAGCAATCAATTCATATTTGACAATCGCAAAGCTGAAATATTGCCTTGAAAGCGACACCCACAGGCTGTTGCCCCGGTCAAGAGCCGCCCCGCCGTCGACAATGCAGGTTTGACCGCTATGCGCCTCGCCCACCATGAATGACCCCACCGTGCTGGCCGCCGTGGACCTCGGCTCCAACAGCTTTCGCCTGGAGATCGGCCGCCTCGATCACGGCCAGATTCGATCGATCGAATACCTGAAGGAGACGGTGCGCCAGGGCAGCGGCCTCGACGCCGACCGCAACCTGTCCGACGAGGCCATGCAGCGCGGCTGGCAGTGCCTGGCGCGTTTCTCCGAGCGCCTGGCGGGTTTTCGCAAGCGCCAGGTGCGTGCCGTTGCCACCCAGACGATGCGCGAGGCGCGCAACCGCGACGTGTTCCTGAAAAAGGCGCACGAGATCCTGGGTTTCCCGATCGATGTCATTTCGGGCCATGAGGAGGCCCGCCTGATTTATGGCGGTGTGGCCCATGGGCTGCCGCAGTCCGACGAGCGCCGCCTGGTGGTCGACATTGGCGGGCGTTCGACCGAATTGATCCTGGGTGCGGGCTACCTGCCGCGCGAGATGGCCTCGTTCCGGGTGGGCAGTGTGGCCTCTTCCATGCGGTTTTTCCCGCAGGGCGAGTTCACCGACGCCGCCTTTGCAGCCGCGCAAGTCGCAGCCAGCGCGGTGTTCGACGAAGCCCAGCACACCTTTCGCCGCTCGCAATGGGATGCCGTCTATGGCTCGTCGGGCACCGCCGGGGCCGTTGCCGACGTGCTGGCACTCACCGGTCGGCCGCCAGGCCGCATCGACCGCGATGGGCTGGCCTGGCTCAAACGCAGTCTGCTCGCCGCGCGATCGGCCGATCGCGTGCGCATCGAGGGCATCCGCGACGACCGCAAGGCGGTGATCGGGGGAGGTGTTGCCGTGTTGACGGCGGTTTTCGATTTGCTGGAGATCGACCACATGG
The DNA here is from genome assembly GCA_964400915.1 of uncultured Burkholderiaceae bacterium. Classification (GTDB taxonomy): domain Bacteria; phylum Pseudomonadota; class Gammaproteobacteria; order Burkholderiales; family Burkholderiaceae_C; genus CAYNWR01. The sequence goes on along the minus strand of CAYNWR010000209.1, from coordinate 2,430 downwards.
AGGCCGCCACGGGCGCACTGCGCCATGGTGTCCTGTACGACCTGATCGACCGCGAACACGACGCCACCGACGTTCGCGGCCTGTCGGTGGAACGCCTGGCTAGGCGCTTTGGTGTGGACCGGGATCAGGCCCGCCGCGTGGCCGCTGTCGCCTCGCACCTGTGGGAACAATTGCCCCCCATCGGTACGGACGCGCAGCGCCAGCTGCGCAAGCTCGGATGGGCCGCACAGCTGCACGAGATCGGCAGCATCGTCTCGCATGCCGACCAACACAAACATGGGGCCTACATCATCGACAACGTGGACGCGGCAGGCTTTGCGCAGCCGGAGCTGCACCGCCTGAGCCAGTTGGTGCTGGGCCACCGCGGCAAGCTCAAGAAGCTCGACCTCGATTTTGACGACGAGGCCTGCGTGCGGCAGCTGCTGTGCCTGCGCCTGGCCGTGATCCTTTGCCACGCGCGCCGCGAGCCCGATTTGGCCGGCCTGCGCTTCGAACAGACGGCGCGCCGTTTCGATTTGCGCATGCGCCGCGATTGGCGCGCTGCGTACCCACAATCGGCCTACCTGCTGAGCGAGGAATCGCAGGCGTGGCAAAAGACACCGTGGCGTTTCGAGTTCGGCGAGGCACTGCAGGCGCTTGGTGTGGGAAGCAAATGACGTATACTGTATATATCGTTTATACGGTTTAAGGAGCATTTGCCACCATGGTCACCTCGTCCAAGCCCGGCCAGACCCGATCCGCTGCTGCCAAGGCACCGGCCGCCAAGAAGCCCGCATCCGCAAAGCCGATGCCCGCGGCGGTCGCGCCAGCGCCCGTGGTGGTCAAATCGGTGGTGAAGGCGGCTGTCAAACCTGCGCCCAAGGCCGTCGCCGACAAAGCCGCCAAGCCCAAGAAGCCCAAGCTGATTCGCGACAGCTTCACGATCCCGAAGAACGAACTGGAAGCGATCGACACCCTGAAGCTGCGTGCCGCCCGCCTGGGGCGCCCGGTCAAGAAGAGTGAAATCCTGCGCGCCGGCATCATGACCCTGTCGGCCCTGGACGACGCCCAGTTGGTGGCCGGTCTGGCGCGTGTGCCGGTCCTCAAGACCGGGCGGCCAGGCAAAGAAAAGGCCTGATTCCCAGCGCTGCGCTGTCAGATGGTGTCCGGCGATTGCACGGCCACCACCACGGCGCGGCCGACACCGTCGCGCACCCGGTAGCGCAACCACCAGACACCCGCCTTTCGAAACGGCGCCGCGGCCTCGTTCATGCCCAGCAACTGCCCCACCACGGCGCCCAGGGTCGGTTGGTGTCCGACCACCAGCACATTGCCTTTTCCCAGGGGCCAACGCACCAGATCGATCAATTCGCTGGCCTGGGCATCGGGGCCCAGTTCCTGGCGGGGCTTGTAGCGTCGGTCCAGCGCCATCACGGTTTCCTCGCAACGCAGGGCCGGGCTGCAGAGAACGCGCGTGGACTCGGGCAAGTTGCGGTTGAGCCATCCCGCCACGCGCGCCGCCTGCTTTTGACCGCGCGGTGTCAGGGGCCGGCCCAGGTCGGACTCGCCTTCTTGAGCCTCCACGGCCTCGGCATGGCGCCACAGGATCAGATCCATGGTTTCAACTCCTCATGGCTTGCGCCGCGTGTTCGTTCGCAACGGACGGGGGTCCGCCAAACCGCCATAACGACGCATCAAGGCCTGTTGCGCACTGCTGCCCGCGTCGCGCACGGCAAGGTATTCGCCCGTGGGCTGAAGCACCCAGGCATCGCGGCCGTCGTGCATCGGCGCGACCAGGCATTCATCGACGATGCGACGGATGTGAGCGGGATCCTCAACGGGCCAGGCGATCTCCACCCGGCGCATCATGTTGCGGTTCATCCAGTCAGCGCTGGACAAGAACAGGCGCTCGACCTCCCCGATGCGAAAGTAGAAAACCCGCGAATGCTCCAGCATCCTGCCGATGATCGAGCGCACCCGGATGCGCTCTCCCACGCCATCAAAGCCAGGCGGCAACACACAAGCGCCTCGGATGATCAGGTCAATGCGGGCACCGCCCGCCGCGGCGTCCACCAGGGCCCGGACCAGGGGTTCGTCGGTCAGGGCGTTCATCTTCAGTACCATCCGCGCGTCCAGCCCCGCACGCGCGGCCCGGGCCACCTCGGCAATCTGCTCCAGCAGCCGCTTGTGCAAGGCAAACGGTGCCACCCACAACTTACGCATCTTGGGCAAGCGGCTCTGGCTGGCCAGGTGCACAAACAGGGCCGCCATGTCGGCAGTGATGTCGGTGTCGGCCGTGAGCACACTCAGGTCGGTGTACAGCCGCGCCGTCCGCGGGTTGTAGTTGCCCGTGGACAGGTGGCCATACCGCCGCAGCGCCTTGCCCTCGCGGCGCGTGACCAGCAGCATCTTGGCGTGGGTCTTCAGCGCCACGATGCCGTAGACCACCTG
>CAYNWR010000208.1:0-5469 GCA_964400915.1 uncultured Burkholderiaceae bacterium | reverse complement strand
GCCGCGAGTTGATCCCCACGGCCAAGGCCTTCCAGCTCATGACGCTGCTGCGCGGTCTGGGCGTGGAGGAGCTGTCCAAACCCGAACTGACGGGTGACAGGGAATACAAGCTGGCTCAGATGGAGCATGGCCGGCTCAGCCGTGACGCGTTCATGCGCGAGATCGCCGAGATGACCCGCCGCATCGTCGTCAAGGCCAAGGAATACGACCGCGACACGGTGCCCGGCGACTACACCACCCTGCACACGCCCTGCCCCAATTGCGGCGGCGTGGTCAAGGAAAACTACCGGCGCTTTGCCTGCACCGGCACCAGCGGTGATGGCGAAGGCTGCGGCTTCTCCTTCACCAAGATCCCCGCGGGGCGCGCCTTCGAAGCCGCCGAAGCCGAAGCCTTCCTGCGCAACAAGAAGATCGGGCCGCTGGAGGGATTCCGCTCCAAGGCCGGCTGGCCGTTCACGGCCGAACTGGCGCTGAAGTTCAGCGACGAAGACAAGAACTGGAAACTTGAATTCGATTTTGGCGATGACCGCAGCGACGCCGAGGAAACCGGCGAGATCATCGACTTTGCCGGCCGCGAAAGCCTGGGCGCCTGCCCCTCATGTGGTGGTGCCGTCTACGAACACGGCAGCAACTACCTTTGCGAGCGGTCCGTCCCCACCGCAGCCCAGCCCACGCCAAGCTGCAGCTTCAAGACGGGCAAGATCATCCTGCAGCAACCCGTTTCGCGCGAACAGGCTGCCAAGCTGCTGGCCACGGGCAAGACCGACCTGCTGGACAAGTTCATCAGCAACAAGACGCGCCGCCCCTTCAAGGCCTTTTTGGCCTGGAACCCCAGCGAAGGCAAGGTGAGCTTCGAATTTGAGCCTCGCACGTCCAAGTTTCCGCCGCGCGCAGGCGCACGTGGGGTCGCGGCCAAGACGGCATCCCCACCGGCCTCCAAGGCAAAAACAGCGAAAAATTCGGCCACAGCGAGCGCCAGACCTAAGAAAATTGCTACAAAAACAAAAGCAACCAGCTCGATTCCCGGCAGCAAGGCCACCGCCCGGCCAGCGAGCACGCGCAAGGCCCCGGGAGGCAACTTGCGGCCCAGCGCCGCCTTGGCCGCCGTCATCGGCGACGGCGCAGTGGCCCGCACCGAGGTGATCAAGAAACTGTGGGACTACATCAAGGCCCAGGGCCTTCAGGATGCAGCCAACAAGCGCGCCATCAACGCCGATGCCAAGTTGCGTCCGGTGTTCGGCAAGGACCAGGTGACGATGTTCGAACTGGCCGGCATTGTGGGCCAACATCTTGTGGCGGGCTGAGCGCCTGCTGACCATCGGCCAGCCGCGCTGCCGCTCGTCAACGCGCTGCGGCGAGCGTCAATTGTTAATGGTTTGCTATATTTTTAGCTGAATCTCGAGACACCCCACACCCGTTCTTGCGCGACTCATTCAGGCACCGGCTGCTGCCCATCGATGTACAGCCAACGCGCGGCATCGCCTTCGCCCTCGCGCACAAACCGGCTGATCTCGTGCAACTTGCCCGCGCGGCCATGGGTGTCGCGGTACCGCGCAACGAACTCGACCACACCGGCATCCCCGCTTTGCTCGGCGTGCACCACCTGCAGGCCCATCCACTTGATGGCCTGCAGTTCCAGGTCGCCCGGGGCGGTGGAGGGATGCCAGGTGGCCATCAGGTAGTCGGACAAGCCCAGCACATAGGCGCTGTAGCGCGAACGCATGAGCGCCTCGGGGGTGCTTGCGTGACGCGCCTGAGCCAGCCCTTCGTGCCAGGGGCCACAACAGTCGGCATAGGCCTGGCCATCCTTGCCACAGGGGCAAGGCCGGGACGCTGCCAGGCGCAGGCGTTTGCGGATCAGGGCCTCTGGGTCCAAGCTTGGTCCTGAGTGACGCGTATTGAACGCCTGGGCGCCAGGAGTTGTTGACTACGCCAACAAGGCACTGTCGGCGCGAAGCCGGGCCTGCAGGACGGTCACGTCCACACGCCGCACATCCCCGCCATGGGCCAGCGACAAGGCGGCTGCCGTGCCGGCCGCCTGGCCCAGCGCCATCGCAATGGGCATCACGCGCACCGCGGCCAGCGCCTCGTGGGTGGCCGAGATGCCGCGCCCGGCCACCAGCGCGTTGGTCAGGCCCTTGGGCAGCAGGCAGCGCAGAGGAATGCCGTAGGCGTGGTGCTCGCCCAAGGCGCGGTAGTCCAGTCCCGCGCCGCTGGCGGGATGGATGTCGATCGGGTAGGCGCCCATGGCGATCGTGTCGGGGAACTCCACCGGGGTCATGAGCTCGGGTGCCGTCAACACATGATCGCCTTCCACACGCCGCGTCTCGCGCACGCCGATCTGGGTGCCAAAGGCGCGCAGGCGGCCCTGGCCGCAGCCAGGCACTTCGGCGCGGATGAATTGCGCCGCGCGCCAGGCCTGGCGCCGCCCCTCGATCTCGGCTGCGCTCAGGGCCAGCGGGTCGGTGGCATCCACCGCCACACGCCCGATGTTGAACCAGGCATCCGACGAATCGGGGTCGCGGCTTGAATGCAAGGCCGCGCGGGCGAGGTCACCCTGCTCGAAACCGCGCTGGGACAGCGCCGCCAGGCGCTCGTGGCCCGCTGCATCGAACGCCAAGCGGTCGATGGGCCCAAATCGAAACATGGTGGTGGCCGGCTGCAGCGTTTCACCAGGGGCCAATGGAAGAAACCGCGCGCCCGCCAGGCGCAGTGGGTCCAGATCGCCCGAGGCATCAACCAGCACCCTGGCATCGATCACCCGCGCGCCCCCCTTGGTGAGCACCCGCAGCGCACGCACTTGGGCACCTTCACGCTGCACCTCCAAAGGCTGCGCATGAAAAAGCGGTCGCACACCGGCGTCGGTCACCAGCTCGTCGAGCACCAGCTTGAGCAATTCGGGTGAATAGGGCACTCGGTCCATGCGATGTCCCGTGGACATCGTGAACACCTCGTGCTCACCCGCACCTCCATGGGCACGCAAATGGGTGACAACCTCCTGCGCCAGCCCCCCGATCACGCGCCGCCCCCCGGCCGTCTGCCAGCTGTTGAATTGCGCCACCGCACCGGCTGTGGCGTTGCCTCCCAGGAAACCGTAGCGCTCGACCAGCACCACGCGTGCACCGGCGCGCGCCGCGGCCACGGCAGCCAGGGTGCCCGCCAAACCGCCGCCACACACCAGCACGTCGGTGCTGATGGAGGCGGCTGTGCGCGTGGCCATCGGCATTCAGCTTTCGAGCTTGATGCCGCGCGCGCGGATCACCTGTTGCCAGCGCGTTGCCTCGGCCTTGAGGGTCTGGGCCGTGCTGGCCCGGGTGCTGGGCACCGGCGCGACACCCAGGGTCGCAAAGCGCGAGACAACGGTGTCGCTGGCCAGGGACCGGGCCAGCAAGGCTTCTAATTGCGCCAGCGCATCGGCGGGGATGCTGCCCTTGGGCGCCAGCAGCGCCGCCCAGCCCTGCACCTCCAGTTGTGCAAAACCCAGGCTGCGCAGGGGCGCGACACCTGGCAGGTCGGCGTGAGGCTGGGCCTGCGACACCGCCAGGGCCCTCAACCGACCGGCGCGCAGGTGCGGCAGCAAGGTGGGTAGGTTGAGAAAGCCGAAGGCCACGCGCCCGGCGATCAGGTCGGGCATCAGGGCTGCTTCACCCTTGTAGGACACACTGGTGATGGAGACACCCGCCTGCATGGCAAACAGCTCGGCCGTCAGGTGGGCCAAGGTGGCATTGCCACTGTTGCCCGCCGCAAGCGCCCCCGGCGGCGATGCCTTGGCTTCTGTCACCAGGTCCTGGATGCTTTGGAGCCTGGACGTGGCCGGCACCACCAGCACCAGGGGCTGTGCCGACACCATCGCCAGTGCGTCAAAATCGCGCTCCACGTCGTAGCTCAAGCTGGTGTTGAGGATGGGGTTGATCACCATGCTGTTGCTGCCCATCAGCAAGGTGTGGCCGTCGCGTGCCTGCGCTGCTGCCATCACACCAACGGCGCTGCCACCGCCGGGACGGTTTTCAACGACCACGCCTTGCCCCAAGGCCGGCGCCAGGGCCTCGCCCAACGCACGGGCCGACAGATCGGCCGGCCCACCGGGCCCGAAGGGCACGATGACGCGAAGCGCCTGGCGCGGCCAGGCAGTGGCTGGCTGAGCAGCCGCCCCGACACCCACCGCCAGCGCCGACGTGGCCAGCAACACGCGCCGGCGCGAGAAGCTGCAAGCCCGCGAGACGGATGGGGTGTCGGGTGGTATGTTCATCGGCGAGCTCCTGACGGGCGAGTGGGAACCGTTTTGGCCCCTGGTGTTTTGGCGCTTGTGGAGTTCATATCATGCCCCGGCGGCGCCCACATGGGCGTACTCGGCCCGCAGAAGGCGCGCGCCTTCGACCATGGCGCGCAACTTGCCATCGGCCACATCGCGCGGCAGGTACTTCATGCCGCAATCGGGCGCCACCACCACCTGCTCGGGCTTGACATATTGCAAGGCCCGCTTGATGCGCGAGGCCACCAGCACTGGCGTTTCGATGGCCATGTCCGACAGATCCAGGCAACCAACCAGAATCTGCTTGTTCGGCAGTTGCGTCAGCACCGAGCAGTCCAGCTTGCTTTGAGCGGTCTCGATCGACACCTGGTTGCAACTGCATTGCGAAAACTCGGGCAGGAAGCTGTAGCCGGAAGGGCGTGCATGGATGACCGCCGCGTAGCCAAAACAGATGTGCACGGCGGTGGTGCCCTGCACACCTTCCAACGCGCGGTTGAGCGCACGGATGCCGTACTGGCGTGCCTTTTCGGGCCGAGCCTGCATGTAGGGTTCGTCCACCTGCACCACGTCGGCGCCGTTGGCAAACAGATCCTTGATCTCGGCGTTGAGTGCGATGGCGTAGTCCATCGCGGCCTCCTCTTCGGTGGCGTAGAAATCGTTCTGCGCCTGCTGCAGCATGGTGAACGGCCCGGGCACCGTGATCTTGACCTGGCGGGTGGTGTGCTTCTTGAGAAACAGCAAATCTTCCACCTCGATGGGACGCACACGCCGGATCTTGCCGACGATGCGCGGCACGGGGTTCGGGTGGCCGCTGCGATCCAGCGCGGTGCCTGGGTTGTCGATGTCCACGCCTTCGAGGGCCGTGGCGATGCGGTTGGAGTAACTCTCGCGGCGGATCTCGCCATCCGTCACGATGTCCAGGCCGGCGTCTTCCTGCGCACGGATCGCCAGCAGGGTGGCGTCTTCCATGGCCTGCTGCAGGTAGGGCTCGGGGATGCGCCACAGCTCCCTGGCGCGCACGCGCGGCGGAAAACGCGCTGCCAGCTTTTCGCGGTCGATCAACCAATCGGGCTGGGGGTAGCTGCCAACGATGGTGGTGGGAAACAGCATGGGACTCCTTGGTTCGGTGTTGCTTGATCCGGGCATGGCGCGCAGGCTTGGCGGGCCGGTGGCCCCTGGGGGTCTCCTCATGCGTTCCTATATCGTCGACCCCCAGG
>CAYNWR010000207.1:0-5480 GCA_964400915.1 uncultured Burkholderiaceae bacterium | reverse complement strand
CGCGCAGCAGGATGGATACCGCGGCACCCACATCGGCGCTGATCTGCCGCCCCAGCACATTGCCCAACAAGCTGATGCTCTTGATATCGCCACGAGCCCACCGAAAATCCTGCGCGGTGACGCATGCCACCCCATGCTCGCGCAGCGCGGGGTTGGCCGGTTTCAGGGGGTTGGTCATCATGAAGACGGTGGGCGCAATGTCGGCCGGCATCGCGTGATCACGCACCGCGACGCCGCGCGTGACCTGGATGTAGACGATCTGGTCGCTGGCGGTCTGGCTGGCGACCAGGCGGCGAATTCGATCGAGCCATCCCGGGCGGTCGAACGGGTTCGGAATGCGCAGTTCCTTCAGGCCACGTTCCAGGCGAGCCATGTGTGCGTCAAATCGAAACAGCTTGTGGTCGTAGACGGGCACCACGTCGTAGACGCCATCGCCAAAGATGAAGCCGCGGTCGAGCACACTGACCCGGGCTTCGCGCAGGGCAATGAACTGGCCGTTGAGGAAGCACAAGGCATCGGGCAGGTTCGCGGTATCGGAGAAATTCATGGGGCGATTATGGTTGGCGGGCTGGCAATTCGCGGGAGGCACCAATCGCCAGAAGAAAGAACCTGTCCTCGGGGATGGACTTGGCGCTTCGCGCCCTGGCCAGATCCTGGGGAGGCTGATCCAGCGGCTCGTCCGTCAGGTTGAAGGTGCCCCAATGAATGCCCAGGCTTCGGGCGGCACCGATGTCCGCATGAACCTGGACGGCTTCCTCCGGGTTGACGTGCTGCGCACCCATGAACCAGCGTGGTTCGTAGGCGCCCACGGGGATCAGCGCCAGATCGAACAAGTTGGCCGTCGACGGGATCGAGCGTGTGCGCTCGAAATGGTGTCGGGTGTCGACAAAATCAGCGCTGTAGCCGGCATCGCCGGCGAAGTACCAGTGAAAACTGGGCGCAAACACGGCCCAGCCACCCCACAGCGTCTGGCTTCGGTCGTGCAGGGCGCGGGCCGACCAGTGCTGCACGGGCGTCAGGAAGAACTCGACCGCGGGCAAACCGCCCCGTGGCCGAACCCGGTGCGATTGCCACCAATCCAGTTCCACGACGTTGCTGATGCCGTGGCGCTCAAACCATGGCTTGAGACCCAGGGGCACCAGGAACAAGGTGCGGCCTTGGGCTCGCTCGTTGAGCAGCACGACACTGTCGCGGTCCAGGTGGTCGTAGTGGTTGTGGGAGATCACCACGGCATCAATCGCCGGAAGCTCTTCCAGGGTCAGGCCTGGTGGTTGGGCCCGTTGCGGCCCCAGGAATCGAACCGGTGACGCTCGCTCGCTGAAGTGGGGGTCGGTCAGCACATTCAGTCCAGCAGCCTGGACCAGCACGGTGGCGTGGCCGATCCATGTCGCCAGGGGACGCATGGCGGCGCCGGCCTGGGCGTTGGCCCGAATGCGGGCGAGGTCGGGGGCAACCCGCGGGGTGCTGGTCTGTGCAGGTGCAGGGCGCCCATCGCGCAGGGCTTCGTAGCGCCAGCGCACCAGGTCGCTGAAGGGCTTGTCGACGGTGCCGATGTGGTTGTTTCGAAAGCCTGTTTCGGTGTGATGGGGTTTGGCTGGGTCCAGGTAGGCATTGCGAACCGCACATCCGCCAGCCAGGGACGTCAGCACGATCAATACAAAACCGATAGCAAGGAACTTAGATTTCATGCTCGTGTAGCCGGTGTTGTTCCGCATTTCATGGGCCCGGGGCTGGTCCTCAGTGTGCGACGAAATGAGAAGTCATCGATTTGCACGGGTTTTTACTTATAATGTGAGGCTTTGCTGAAGTTTCGCGACACCTGCCAAGGGTGGTGTGTCGCAGCGACGGGCGCGCAGAACTTGCTAGACAACATGACGCGGCTGGACGAAACCGAGGCGAACGAGCCTGAATTCAAGCCCCTGACGGCTGCCCAAGCGTTGGCGCTGAGGCAAAAGCACCCACCGCTGTCTCCCTGGCGGGTGGTGCTCGGGCAGGGGGTGGTGGCGGTGCTGGTGGCCTTGGTCACGGCAGGGGTCACCGGGCGCATGGAAGCCGCGTGGTCGGCTGCTTGGGGCGCGCTGTCGGTTGTTTTGCCGGCTGCGCTGTTTGCGCGTGGGCTGTCCAGTCCGGTGGCGCAGACGGGCCCAGTGGCAGCCGTCACCAGTTTCTTTGTTTGGGAACTGGTCAAGTTGGCCCTGACCGTGGCGATGCTGTTCGCTGCGCCCAGGGTGGTGCCCGGACTCGTCTGGCCAGCCTTGCTGGTCGGGCTGGTGGTCACGATGAAGGTGTATTGGCTGGCCTTGGCTGGTCGGTGGTCCTGGTTCCGCGTGGGCGGCGCCAGGCCTTGAACGACAAAACGAGAGCAACAACGAGCGGAAGATGGCTGCAGACGCACACGCCCCCAGCGCCGGTGAATACATCGTTCACCACTTGACGCACTTGCAAAGCAAGAAGCAGGTCTCAATCATTGACTTTTCCGTCGTCAATCTCGACACGGTGTTTTTCGCCGTTGTTCTGGGCATTCTGGGAAGCTGGATGCTCTGGAAGGCGGCCAAGGCGGCGACGTCGGGCGTGCCCGGACGCTTTCAAGCGGCTGTCGAGATCCTGGTGGAATTCGTCGACAACCAGGCCAAGGGCATCATCCACAACGCCGAATCGCGCAAGCTGATCGCGCCGCTGGCGCTGACGGTGTTTGTCTGGATCTTCCTGATGAACTCCATGGACTTTCTGCCTGTGGACTTCCTCCCGCTGATTGGCGAGAAGGTGTTTGGTCTGCATTACCTGCGTGTGGTGCCGACGGCGGACCTGTCGGCCACTTTGGGCATGTCCATCAGCGTGTTGCTGATTTGTCTGTACTACAACATCAAGATCAAAGGCGCAGGCGGCTGGGCGCACGAGCTGGTCAGTGCGCCCTTTGGGTCCAGCAAGAACCCCGTGTTCGCCTTGCTGCTGGGCATCGCAAACTTTGCCATGCAGATGATCGAATTTCTCGCCAAGACGGTCTCGCATGGCATGCGGCTGTTTGGCAACATGTACGCGGGCGAATTGATTTTCATGTTGATTGCGCTGATGGGCGGCGCATTGGCCATGTCGCTGTCCGGCGTGCTGCTTCCCCTTGCGCACATCATTGCCGGTTCGATCTGGGCGGTGTTCCACATCTTGATCGTTGCCCTGCAGGCATTCATCTTCATGATGCTGACGCTGATCTACACCGGGCAGGCGCACGACGCGCACTGACCCCAGGCACATTCGTTTTCCCTGTTTTCCCTCAACCTCAACCATCCTTTCACACTAGGAGCATCTAAATGGAACACGTCCTCGGCTTCGTCGCTCTGTCCGCTGGTTTGATCATCGGACTCGGCGCCATCGGCGCGTGCATCGGCATCGGCATCATGGGCAGCAAGTTCCTCGAATCTGCCGCCCGCCAGCCCGAGCTGATGAACGACCTGCAAGCCAAGATGTTCGTTTTGGCCGGCCTGATCGACGCTTCGTTCCTGATCGGTGTTGGTATCGCGATGATGTTCGCGTTTGCGAACCCCTTCGTTCTCAAGTAAGCCCTCAGCCACCCGTTTGACCGTAGGAAGGGTGTTGCCGTGAGCATCAACGCAACCCTGTTTGTCCAGGCGATCGTCTTCGCGATCCTGGTGTGGTTCACGATGAAGTTCGTGTGGCCGCCAATCGCCGCTGCCCTGGATGAGCGAGCTCGAAAAATTGCCGATGGTTTGGCTGCCGCCGACAAGGCCAAGGCGGATCTGGCATCGGCCAACAAACGCGTCGAAGACGAATTGACTCGTTCGCGCAATGAAACCGCCGCGCGTCTGGCGGATGCCGAACGGCGCGCCCAGTCCTTGATCGAAGACGCCAAGGCCCGCGCCACCGAAGAGGGCAACAAGATCGTTGCTGCCGCACGGGCAGAGGCCGAGCAACAGTCCGTGAAGGCGCGCGAAGCGCTGCGCGAGCAGGTTGCCGTCCTGGCCGTCAAGGGTGCCGAACAGATCCTGCGTCGCGAGGTGAACCCCGCTGTGCATGGCGAGCTGCTGGCCCGCCTCAAGACAGAACTGTGATCGGGGCGTACCGCCATGGCTGAACTTGCCACCATCGCCCGTCCCTACGCCGAGGCCTTGTTCAAGGCGGTCGGAAGCGCTCCGGACGTGATCCAGCAGTTGCCGGCTCTGGCCGAGCTTGCCGGCGCGGACGAGTTGCGGCAGTTTGCGGACCACCCGAAGGTGGGCGCTGCGGCCGTGTTCGATCTTGTCGTGCAAGCGCTGTCCAGCAAAGGCATTGGCCTGGCCGCCCCGCTTCAGAACCTGTTGCGCACGGTGCTCGAAAACGGCCGCCTCGCGGCATTGCCGGAAATCGCTGCGCAGTTCAAGTCGCTGGTCAACACCAAGAGCGGCGTGTCTGACGTCACCATCCAAAGCGCGTTCCCGCTTGAAGGGGCTGCGCTGGCTGAGCTGCTGGCCATTCTTGAGAAGCGCTTTGCGCGCAAACTCAACGCCCGCGTCGAAATCGCCCCCGAACTCATCGGAGGTGTCCGAGCCATTGTGGGCGACGAGGTGCTCGACACCTCTGTTAAGGCCCGACTCGATCAGATGAAGGTTGCGCTGACCTCTTGAGGCCGGACGCGCGACATCGAAGGAGCAACCATGAATCTCAATCCCGCAGAAATTTCCGAACTGATCAAGAGCCGCATCGAAGGCCTTGCCGTCTCGGCCGACATCAAGAATCAGGGCACCGTCGTTTCGGTGACCGATGGCATCGTTCGTGTGCACGGCCTGTCGGACGTGATGCAGGGCGAAATGCTTGAATTTCCCCCCACCGCCGACGGCAGCCAGACCTTCGGACTTGCACTGAACCTGGAGCGTGACTCGGTCGGCGCGGTGATTCTGGGCGAGTACGAGCACATTTCGGAAGGCGACACCGTCAAGTGCACGGGCCGTATCCTTGAAGTGCCGGTCGGTCCCGAACTGATCGGGCGTGTCGTCAACGCGCTGGGCCAGCCCATTGACGGCAAGGGCCCCATCAATGCCAAGATGACCGACGTCATCGAAAAAGTGGCCCCAGGCGTGATCGCCCGCCAATCGGTGAGCCAGCCTGTACAGACCGGCCTGAAGTCCATCGACTCCATGGTGCCGATCGGTCGCGGCCAGCGCGAGTTGATCATTGGTGACCGTCAGACGGGCAAGACCGCCGTCGCCGTCGACACGATCATCAATCAGAAGGGTCAGAACATGACCTGCGTCTACGTGGCCATCGGGCAGAAGGCCTCGTCGATCAAGAACGTCGTGCGCGCGCTGGAGCAGGCGGGCGCCATGGACTACACCATCGTCGTCGCCGCGTCGGCGTCCGAATCGGCAGCCATGCAATACGTTTCGGCCTATTCGGGCTGCACGATGGGCGAGTACTTCCGCGACCGCGGCCAGGATGCACTGATCATCTATGACGACCTGTCCAAGCAGGCCGTGGCCTATCGTCAGGTG
>CAYNWR010000206.1:0-5491 GCA_964400915.1 uncultured Burkholderiaceae bacterium | reverse complement strand
CGTCTGACGGGGGCCGATCAGAATTAGTTCGCCGTCCGTACTAAATCGACCCCAGCAGGGATCGGTGCGGAAAATTGTGACCCAGACGCCCTGGCCGGCGACCGATCCCAACCACCACGGAGACCTTGATGAACGTACTCAAACCACTGGCTGCCTGTATCCTGAGCCTGTCCGCCGCTGCCGCGCTCGCGCAGACGGTGGGTGTGAGCTGGTCCAACTTCCAGGAGGAGCGCTGGAAGACCGACGAAGCGGCCATCAAGGCGCAATTGACCGCCCTGGGGGCCACCTACATCGGTGCCGACGCGGGTGGCTCGCCCGAAAAGCAGTTGGCCGACATCGACAGCCTGATCTCCAAAGGCGCCAAGGTGCTGATCGTGCTGGCGATGGACAAGGACGCGATCCTGCCGGCCGTGAACAAGGCCGCGCAGCAGAAGATTCCCGTCATCGCCTACGACCGCCTCATCGAAGCGCCCGGCGTGTTCTACATCACCTTCGACAACATCGAAGTGGGCCGCATGCAGGCCCGCGCGGTGTTTGCAGCCAAGCCCAAGGGCAACTACGTGATGATCAAGGGCAGCCCCACCGATCCCAATGCCAACTTCCTGCGCGGAGGCCAGCAGGAGGTGATCGACGCCGCCGTAAAGAAAGGCGACATCAAGATCGTGGGCGAGGAATACACCGACGGCTGGAAGCCCGAAGTGGCGCAGAAGAACATGGAGCAGATCATCACCAAGACGGGCGGCAAGATCGACGCCGTGGTGGCCTCCAACGACGGCACCGCAGGCGGTGTGGTTGCGGCCCTGACCGCCAAGGGCATCAAGGGCATCCCGGTGTCCGGGCAGGACGGCGATCATGCGGCGCTCAACCGCGTGGCCCTGGGCACCCAGACGGTGTCGGTCTGGAAGGACGCACGGGCCCTGGGCAAGGACGCGGCCACGGCCGCTGTGGCCCTGGGCAAGGGGCAGAAGGTGGCCGGTGCCACCACCTGGGCGGGCGGCGAGAAGAAGGTCTCGCTGCAGGCGCAGTTCCTCAAGCCCGTGCCCATCACCGCAGGCAACCTGGATGTGGTGCTCAGCGCCGGCTGGATCAAGAAGGACGCGCTGTGCCGCGGCGTCGATGCGGCCAAGGGCCCGAAGGCGTGCAAGTAAGGCATTCAGCCTGGTACGTCCTGGGCCATTCGGTGCGCCGCCGCGGGTGCCCGGGCACCCGGGCCTGAAGGCCTCCGAAAGCTTGTCTGCTGGATCGATGAGCAAGTTTGTCCAACAGCTCAAGCAGGCGTCCTTTGATTGGCGCCTGCTGCTGATGTCCGGTGTGCTGGCAGCCATCGGGCTGGCCTTCAACGTCCTCTCGGGCGGGGTTTTCCTGTCGCCCGAGAACCTCTACAACCTGGTGCAGCAGACGGCCGTGGTGGGCATCGTCTCCACCGTCGTGGTTCTGGTGATCGTGGCGCGCCACATCGATCTGTCCGTGGGCTCCGTCATGGGATTTGTCGGCGTCGCCATTGCCACGCTCATGTACAGCGCCGGCTGGCATTGGATCGAGGCCAGCCTGGCGGGCCTGGCCGTGGGCATCCTGGTGTCGCTCTACCAGGGTGCGCTGACCGCCACGCTGGGTGTGCCTTCGTTCGTGGTCACGCTCGGTGGCCTGATGTCGTTTCGCGGCGCGGCCTTCCTGGTTGCCGACGGCAAGACACAACCCGTCAACGACGCGTTCTTCCAGCGCCTGGGTGGCGGCTTCGACGGCGGCATCGGTGTGCAGGCCAGTTGGACCGTGGCGGCCGTGATCGTGGCCGCGCTGGTGCTGCAGACGCTTCTGAAGCGGCGCGCGCGCGCGCGCCACGAAGTGCCCAACAACCCCTGGGCACTCGACGCCGCCGCCGTGCTGGTCCTGTCGCTGCTGGTGCTGGCCTTCACGGCGACCATGAACAACTACCGGATTGCCTCCAAGGACGCGGCGCAGGGTATTCCGATCCCCGTGCTGATCTGGGGCGCGGTGGCCGTGGTGCTGTCGTTTCTGGTGCGGCGCACGCGCTTTGGGCGCTACGTGTTCGCGATGGGCGGCAACCCGGAGGCCGCCGCCCTGGTGGGCATTCCGGTGCGCCGCGTCACCTTGCAGCTGTTTGTGTTGCTGGGTGTGCTGATCACCATTGCCGCCATCGTCTCGATTGCGCGCCTGAACGCAGGCACCAACTCGCTGGGCACCAGCATGGAGCTGTACGTGATCGCGGCCGCCGTCATCGGCGGCACCGCGCTGGCGGGCGGCAGCGGCACCATCGCCGGATCGGCGCTGGGTGCCTTGATCATGCAGAGCATCGACAGCGGCTTGCTGCTGCTGGACCTGTCGATCGGGTGGCGCTACGTGATCATCGGGCAGGTGCTGATCGCCGCGGTGGTGTTCGACGTGTTGTCCAGGCGCCTGGGCGGGGACACCAGCGCATGAGCGACCCCTTTGCATGGTGTGTCGCCGCCCGCCGGTGGCCAGGACCGTGACCATGGCCGAGGCACCGCTGGTCGAGCTGCGTGGCATCTCCAAATCCTTCGGCGGCATCAAGGCCGTGGAGGATGTGAGCCTGCGCCTGTACCGCGGCGAGGTGCTGGCCTTGCTGGGGCACAACGGCGCCGGCAAATCCACGTTGATGAAGATGCTGGCCGGCGCCTACCCCATCGATGCGGGCGAGGTGCTCGTCGACAACCAGGTGGCCAGCATCCGCACACCGGCCGACGCGCAGCGCCTGGGCATCGAATGCATCTACCAGACCCTGGCCCTGGCCGACAACCTGGACGCCGTGGCCAACCTGTTTCTGGGGCGTGAGCTGCTCACGCCCTGGCGCACGCTGGACGACCACCGCATGGACGCACAGGCGCGCCGCATCTTTGCGCGCCTGAACAAGAACTTCACCCAGGTGCGCACGCCCGTGCGCCGCCTCTCGGGCGGCCAGCGCCAGGTGGTCGCCATCTCGCGTGCCATCTACTTCAACGCGCGTGTGCTGATCATGGACGAGCCCACCGCTGCGCTCGGCCCGGAGGAAACCGCCATGGTGGCGGGTCTGATCCAGCAGCTCAAGGCCGACGGGGTGGGCATCTTCCTCATCACCCACGACATGCCCGATGTCTTTGCGCTCAGCGACCGCCTGGCCGTGATGAAGAACGGCCGGCTGGTGGGCACCTACGACACGCCCAGCGTGACCGAGGATGAAGTGCTGGGAATGATCATCGCGGGCAAGCAGCCCGAAGGCAAAGCACCATCCCACACACGATGAGCACCACGGGGGATCTGCAACTTGTCAAGCGCATCAACCGAGGTCTGCTGCTGCGCCTGATTCGGGCGCAGCCCGGTCTGTCGCGCGCCCAATTGGCCGCGGTCAGCGGCCTCACCAAATCCACCGTGAGCCAGCTCATTCGCGAGCTGCTCAAGGAACGCTGGCTGGAGGAAGGCGACAGCCAGCAGGCACAGGGCACGGGCCGTCCGTCGACCCCCCTGCACCTGGACGGCGCAGCGCGTGTCCTGCTCGGCGTCGAACTGGATGTCCAGACCGTGCGGGTGGTGGCCGTTTCGCTCACCGGGCGGGTGATTGTTGAGGAAGAGCAGGTCTTGTTGCAGACCACGCCCGAGGGGGCGTGCCGGCAAGTGGCGCAGCGTGTGCGGGCCATGCATGCCCGGCTGATCCGGCGCCAGCAGCGGGTGTGCGGCCTGGGCATCGGCGTTCCCGGCATGTTCGACGAACGCACCGGGCAGATGCTGCTGGCGCCCAACATGGGCTGGCGCAACATCGCCTTCGAGTCCCTGGTGTACACCGAACTGGCCAGGGTCGGTCTGGCCAGGCTCCCCGTGCTCATCCGCAACGAAGCGGACACGGCCGCCATCAGCGAACTGGAGTTTGCCCAGGGCAACGGACCGGGTTCGCTCGTCTTTGTCACCTGCGGCGTGGGCGTCGGCGCCGGCTTGATCCTCAATGGGCAGTTGTTCACGGGTTTTCGGGGCATGGCGGGCGAGATCGGCCACAGCACGGTCGAGCGCAACGGGCGCCTGTGCTCCTGCGGGCGTCGTGGTTGTGCGGAAACGCTGTTCGGTGCCCGCGCCCTGGCCGCGTTGGCGGACCCGTCCGAAGGCGGGGAAGCCCTGGGCCTGGTGCTCCACAACCTCTGGACCGCGCTGGGGCCACAGCAATTGGTGATTGGGGGTGCCTCCTGTTTTCGCTACCCGGCCCTGGTCCAGCGGGCCATGGAAACCCTGCAGCGCTATGAGCGCGAGTCGGGCCTGGCGGCGCCTCCCGTGCGGGTGGCGCGTTACGGGCTGTGGGCATCGGCGGTCGGTGCGGCGGCCCTGGTGCTGCATCACGAGCTGCACCCCATGCACGCCTCGCCCGCCACACCCGCCAGCGCTGCGGCCACGCCGACGCCGGACGGCGCTGCCGCGTTGCCCTGATCACGTCCATCCACCTTCCTCCAACCCCTGCACCCTGGAACCCCCAACATGGCTCTGTACCCTTGCCTGAAGAACAAACGTGTCCTCATCACCGGCGGTGCCACCGGCATCGGGGAATTCATGGTCCGGGGTTTTGCGGCCCAGGGCAGCGAGGTGCATTTTCTGGACATGCAACGCGCGGCGGGCGAAGCGCTGGCCCAGCAGACCGGAGCCCGCTACACCGGGTGCGACCTCACCGACACCCTTGCCTTGCAGGCCCTGCTGTCGCGCCTGCAGGCCGACGGGGGATTCGACGCCATCGTCAACAACGCCGCCCGCGACGACCGCCACGACATCCAGGCCGTGACGCCCGAGCAGTGGGACGCCATCGTCGCCGTCAACCTCAAGCACTACTACTTTGTCAGCCAGGCCATGTTCGAGGGCATGAAGGCACGCGGTGGCGGCGCCATCGTCAACGTGAGCAGCGTCACGGCGTTCACCGGCCAGGCCGATCTGCCGGTCTATGCCACGGCCAAGGGTGGCTGCATCAGCCTCACGCGCACCCAGTCGCGCAACTGGGGGGCCCACCGCATCCGCGTGAACACCATCGTGCCGGGCTGGATTCGCACGCAGCGGCAGGTCGACAAATGGATCACCCCCGAACTGGAGGCCGCGCAGATGCTCAAGCAGACCTTGCCCGATTGGGTGCAGCCTCAGGACGTGGCCAACATGGCGGTGTTTCTGGCCAGCGACGAGGCCCGCATGTGCACCGGCCAGGTCTTCACGGTGGATGCGGGCTGGCTCTGAGGCACACCAGCGCTCAGGGCAGTTCAACCCCCACGGCGCGCGCGGCGGCGCGCACCGGATCGGGCCAGTTGATCTGACCCGGATCGCGCCCGCTGGCCATGCCCATCAACAGGCTGGCTTCGTGGCCGATGTTGCGAAAGCCGCGCGACACACCGGGCGGAATGCTCACCGTGTCCAGCGCCTCCAGCACCAGGCGGCGCTCGCCCTCGGGGCCCCAGAACACCTCCCAGCGCCCCGTGAGCGCCACAAACACCTCCTGCGTCAGGTGGTTGTGCAGCGG